>JAFGIQ010000011.1 GCA_016929575.1 candidate division FCPU426 bacterium | reverse complement strand
ATTGCGCAGCGGGTGGGTCTTTTCCTGGCGGTGAACGTGGGCGCCTTGGCGGCCATCTACGCCTATTCACAGGGAACGGCTGCCGACCTTTCCCGTTGGGCGGGAGTGGGCGTGCTGGCGGGCATACTGATACTCTTTTTTTTCGGGCTCAGGCTGAGAGTAGGCGTGGCAGCCTTGTTTTACAGCCTTTTGGGAAGCGGCATCGCCTTGGCCTATTTCGGCGTTCTATAGCCGCGTGCTAATGAAAAGCGACGGGTAACTGCACATGATTGAGAAAGAAGCAACCATCGAAAATAAACTCGGCATGCACCTGCGGGCCGCCGCGGTTTTTATTGAAACCGGCAACAGGTTCAAATGCGAGATCTATTTGCGCAAGGGAGACCGCCAGGTCAACGCCAAAAGCATCATGGGGTTGATGACCCTGGGGGCTGCTTTGGGCTCCACCGTGACGGTGATTACACACGGCGCGGACGAAAGAGAAGCCCTGGCAGCTTTGGTGGATTTAATCAGGAATCGTTTTGGAGAGAAAGAATAACATGCGCCGGACCGGATTTCACACGCACGGCGCAGATAAAGGGAGAAAAAAGGGTGGAGACCGTCAATAAGGAATACCTTGGTGTTCCGGCTTCGCCGGGGATCTGCATTGGCAAGGCGTATTTGGTCGGATCCCGGGAATTTCAGGTTAAAAAGACGAAACTCACCGAAGCCCAGGTGGAGAAGGAAATGGCGCGGCTGCAGGCAGCCATAGACGCCACCCGCAAAGAGATACAAACCATCAAGCAGCGGGTGGGGCAGGAAGTGGGCTTTTCCGAGGCGGAGATTTTCAATGCCTATCTGCATATTCTGCAGGATCCGCTGCTGATACAGGCGGCCATGGATCAGATCCGGGCCAGCCGCATTAATGCGGAGTATATCCTGCAAGAAATAGCCAAACAGCTCATCGGCCAATTCAAGGATTCGCCGGATGAATATTTGCAGGAGCGCGCCACCGACATTAATGACGTGGTGGCGCGCCTGTTGCGGAATTTAACCGGCCAACCCATGGATTTGCTCTCCGAGGTGGAGGATGACGTCATCGTGGTTGCCAAGGATTTGACGCCTTCCCAGACCGCCACCATGCGGCGCGAGCGCGTCATCGGCTTTACCACGGATATTGGCGGCAAGACTTCGCATGCGGCCATCATGGCCCGTTCCCTGGAATTGCCGGCGGTGGTGGGACTTAAAAACCTCACCGAGGTGGTGCAAAACGGCAGCACCTTGATCGTGGACGGGACCGCGGGCATTGTCCTGATCAATCCCAACGGGCAGATGCTGGCCAAGTACCGCCACGCCCAGCAACGGATGGAGCAGTGGTCGCGAAAACTGAAAAAACTCAAAGGTGTGACCGCTGTGACCAAGGACGGGTACCGGCTGACGGTGGCGGCCAATATCGAACTGCCCGAGGATGTGCGGCAGGCGCGCAAATACGGTGCCGAAGGCATAGGCCTTTTTAGAACCGAATTCCTTTTTCTTAACCGGCGGGATCTGCCCGGCGAAGACGAACAATTTGAGGTTTATCAAATGGTGGCCAGGCAAAGCCTGCCCTACACCACCATTATCCGCACCCTGGACCTGGGCGGGGATAAATTTTTGTCCCGACTGGGCACCACCACGGAGATGAATCCGTTTTTGGGGTTGCGGGGGATAAGGTTGTGCCTGGCCCACCAGGATTTATTCAAAGTGCAGCTGCGGGCTGTTTTAAGGGCTTCGCATTTTGGAAAAATCAAGATCATGTTTCCCATGGTTTCCTGCGTGGAGGAGATGCGCCAGGCCAAAGCCCTGCTGCGGGAGGCGCAGAAAGAGCTGGGTCGGCGGCGCGTTTTATATGACCGCAACATGGAAGTCGGGCTGATGATTGAATTGCCTTCGGCGGCGATGACGGCCGATATCCTGGCGCGGGAATCAAATTTCTTTTCCATCGGCACCAATGATTTAATCCAATATACCCTGGCGGCGGACCGGATAAATGAAAAAGTGGCATATTTATACAACCCCCTGCATCCTGCGATCCTGCGCTTGATCCGGCAGGTCGTGCAAGCAGGGCATAATGAGCGCATTTGGGTGGGGATGTGCGGGGAGATGGCAGCCGATCCCCAGTTGACGCCCTTGTTGGTGGGATTGGGATTGGATGAGTTTTCCACCGGGCCCGCTTTTGTCCCCCAAATTAAAAAGGGGATCCGGGAAGTGAATTTTGCGGAATGCCGCGAGCTGGCGGAGAAAGTGATGGCCTGTACGACCAGCGCTGATATCGAGGCGCTCTTGAAATCCCTGATGAAAAACGAGGTGTTACATGACTCCATTATCCCCAAAACCTGACCGCTCCTCCTTGGCAGGACCCCGGATCCCCAACAAAAAGATCACCAAAGCGGTGGTGCCCGCAGCCGGCCTGGGAACGCGGTTTCTGCCGGCCACCAAGGCGCAGCCCAAGGAGATGCTTCCCATCTACGACAAACCGGCCATCCAGTATGTGATTGAAGAAGCGGTGGCGGCGGGGATCAAGGACATCCTGGTGGTGACCGGCCGCGGCAAGCAGGCAATTGAGAATCACTTTGACCGGTCCGTGGAATTGGAGGAGACCCTCCAGGCCGCAGGAAAAAAAGGGGAATTGGCCTCCATCCAAGAGATCTCCAACATGGTCAATCTGCATTACGTGCGCCAAAAAGAAGCCAAAGGCTTGGGGCACGCGGTTTTGTGCGCCAAAAGTTTCATTGGCAATGATCCCTTTGCGGTTTTTCTGGGCGATGATATCATTGACCACAAAAAGCCGGCCATCTGTCAATTGATGGCCATCTGGGAGAAGTACCATTCGCCCGTGCTGGCGGTGGAGGAAGTGCCGCTCCCAAGAACCAAGGCGTATGGGATTATCAAACCCAAATCCATATCCGGCCGCCTGTACCAGGTGTTGGATTTGGTGGAAAAACCAAAACCGGAACAGGCTCCCTCGCGGCTGGGCATTGTCGGCCGGTATATTTTGACCCCCCAGATCTTTTCCTTGCTGGAAAAAACCAAACCCGGCAGCGGAGGGGAGATTCAACTGACCGACGCCCTGCGGCGGCTCAATGCCATGCAACCCATCTATGCCTGGCAGTTTGAAGGTGTCCGTCATGACATCGGCAACAAGCTGGAATTTGTAAAAGCCACGCTGGCGTATGCCTTAAAAGATAAAACCGCCGAGGCGGCGTTGAAGGAATTCATGCGCCAGCTGGTGGCGCAGTAAGCCATAGGGAAAAAGGCGCCCGGGCAAACGGCGCTTAATATGCGACCGCGAATTCCCCGGCCTTGACAGGCTGGGTCAAATCAGCCTGTTCAGAGCAGGGATTTTTAATCGTTCCAATGATTCTGCCGCGGGGATGCATTGGCAGGACGGGATAATTTTGGCATGGCGTGTCAGACCCTCTACACCATCAATATCCTGACGCTGGTATATGCGCAGCAGGATCCGCAGTACGCTGAAGCCCTGGGCCGCGCGGACTTGACCGTGGCGGATGGAAGCGGGGCGGCCTGGGTGATCAAACGCGTGACGGGCAAGAAGCCCGAACGGGTTGCGGGCATTGATCTGCTGTTGGATTTGGTCCGGGTTTGTGCGGTGGAAAAGCAGGGGATTTTTCTGTTGGGCGGCAAACCCGGTGTGGCCGGGCGCAGCGCCGGAAGACTGCAGCGTGATTTTCCCCAGCTGAGAATCGCCGGGACCCATGATGGGTACTGGCCGCCGGAAAAAGAGGGGGACATCGTGGCGGCCGTCAACCGCTCCCGGGCATCCTTGCTCCTGGTGGGATTGGGCCAACCACGACAGGAATTTTTTATCGACCGGCACCAAAAGGATTTGCACGTACGCATGGCCATGGGGGTGGGCGGCAGTTTTGATGTGCTGGCGGGTGATCTGCAACGTGCGCCGCGCTGGATGCAGCGCAGCGGTTTGGAATGGCTTGCCCGCTGCTGCCAGGAGCCGTGGAGGATACGGAGGTTGTCCGCTGTCCCCGGATTCCTCTGGTCAGTGTGGCGCCGCTCCATACACAATTGATGTGCCTCCGGCAGAAACCGCAAATGCCGGCTTGGAACAATCCTAAGCCGGTTAGGCCGAGAGGGAAATATCTGGTGAACGGGAAAGAGAAAACGAACATGCAAAAAGTCATCATTTTCTCAGAGGACCGGGCGTTGAAGGACGTGTTGAAAAAGACCTTGCCCTCCTCCAAATATCAATGCGACGAGGTCCGGGAGAAAGACGCGCTTTTAAACCAGGCCAGCAGCGCACAAAATCCCCTGGTGGTGTTGGATTCACGCGCCGTGGGCGGAGACATGGATCTGGTTTCCATCCTGCAGGGGCAGAACCTGCACCGGATTTTATGGCTGGCGCCCCAGGACCGGATGGCCAATGCCGCGGAAGCCATCCGCCGCGGTGCGGATTTTTATCTGACCTTGCCGCTGAACGAAAACGTCTTCAAACAGGTCCTGGGAGAATGGGAACAGGAAAAAGGGATAAGCGAACCGCAGCTGCTTCCGGTTCCGGAGGAGATTGGCTTGATTGAAGGCAAGATCATCGGCAGGAGCGAAGGCATGAAGCGGGCTTTTCACATGGCCGCCCGCGTCGCGGCCACAGACTCCTCGATCCTGATCACAGGGGAAACCGGTGTTGGCAAGGAATTGGTGGCCCGGGCGATTCATCGCCTGTCCAGCCGCGCCCAGAGGACTTTTGTAGCCATTAACTGCGGGGCGATTCCGGAAACCCTGCTGGAATCCGAGTTGTTCGGATTCCGCAAAGGGGCCTTTACCGGCGCCACCTCGGATAGGGCCGGGCTTTTTGAGCAGGCGGATGGCGGCACTTTTTTTATGGACGAAATCGGCGAATTGTCATCGGCCCTTCAGGTCAAATTGTTGCGCGTGCTGGAGGACGGGAAAATACGCCCGCTGGGCGGAACCGATGAAATCCGGGTCAATGTGAGGATTTTGGCTGCCACCAACCGCGACCTGGCGGGAGAGGCCCTCCAGGGGCGTTTCCGCCGGGATTTGTTCTACCGCGTCAATGTGATCAACATACACATTCCACCCCTGCGGGAACGAAAAGAGGACATCCCGCTCCTGATAAAATATTTCCTCCAAAAGTACAACGAGCGCTTCAATAAAAACATCATCTCCATCACCCGCGACGCCCTGTTTTTTTTGATGAACTACGATTATCCGGGGAATATCCGCGAGCTGGAAAACATCATTCAACACGGGGTTTTACTGGCGGATAACAATGTGATTGAAAAAACCTCCCTGCCGCCGCAGGTGTTCCAACGCGCACAGCTGGCCCTGGAAGGCTCGCGCAAGGAGCAAAGCATCAACATGCAGCAGGCAGAGGAGGAGCTCATCAAGCAGGCCCTGACCCGGTTTGACGGCAACCAGACCGAGACCGCCAGAAGCCTGGGCATCTCCCGGTCCACTTTATGGCGTAAAATCAAGGCCTACAAATTGGAAAATTTCAAATAATTGTCCTTGCGCTTTTGGCGGAAAGGATTATACTAACATCCGGCCTGCAGGAAGGGATTACACCGCAGCACCTTTTTTTCCATGCTTCAAAGCATTCATTCTGCAAGCGCAAGGACAACGGATCAGCATACGTTGGGCAAGCGCAATACCAGACCCACAGCGTACACATGTAAACCGAAAATGCACGGGTTGCAGCCCGGGGGGCCTCTTCTGCCCTCGGCACATCCTGTCGCGGCAGGGCGACATCCCCGGCGCAGGAAGATCGCATTCCTCCCTGCGCAGGCGCGGAGTTCCCTGCGGAGGGGCTGGCGGGGATGCGCCGATCAACAGCAGAAAAACGCTTGTGCCTTTTTTAAAAAAAGCCGGGGGAATAACAGGCGTGAGAAAATTGTATTTGAATTTCATCATTCAGCAGGAAGCCGGGGTGCAAGTCTTGATTCTCGACGGCTATTTGGACATCACCCAAACGACCGCCCTGGGGGAGAAATTGGACCTTGTGTGCCAAAGTGAGAAGGCGCACTGTGTTTTGGATCTGACGCGTCTGCGGAGCATCAACAGTGCGAGCCTGGGCGTTTTGATAAACCGTATACAGGACGTCCGTAAAAGAGGCGGGGATCTCTGTATTGGCGGTTGCAGTGAAATCGTAGAGCAGGTCTTCAAGACTTTTGGATTTCAAAATGTCTTCAAATTTTTTCCCGCCCGCAGGGAAGCCATCGAGTATTTTTCATCCAAAGCCGGCAAGTAAAGCATTCCATTTTGCATGTTTCATTCACAAGTGTTTACATTGGGAGCGAAAAAGACACGGCAACTATTGATGAATTGGCGCCAGCCGGCACCCAGGCTGCCGGATGGATTATTGGAAGGACCGGGACGCCTGCGGCGGTATGCGCGTAATTTGGACAGAATTGTGTTTCATTAATTAAATATTGAAACAAACCGTGAAACGCCGGTGTTGCGGCACGGTTCCCCAATCACATGAACAGTGTTTTCCGCAGCCTGGATGTGCGTGTGGGGGCCTCCGAAAAATTCTTTTAACCTTCCTACCGAGAGCAGGAATAAGACGCATGGTTGTGAAAGTGTTTTGTGAAAACGATTTGTTTTTAAGCCTTTTCACAATCGGGGCCGTTTATCCTATGGCGGCCGTCTTTTTAAAAAGCACTGCCTGCTGAAAATTCAGATGCTCTTCAGTTTTTAGCTGCCGGGAGTGGCACAGTACTTGCTTCATTAATTATTGACATGCTGGATAACACATGAAACCAATACAGTTGTAACAAAGAAAGGAGTAGTTGATTATGTCCAAAGTAATCGGTATAGATTTAGGAACGACAAATTCCTGCGTGGCTTTTATGCAGGGGGGGGAGGCGGCGGTCATCCCCAATGCGGAAGGCGCGCGAACCACTCCATCCATTGTGGCTTTTGCCAAGAATGGCGAACGCCTGGTCGGTCAAGTGGCCAAGCGACAGGCAGTAACCAATCCTGAAAACACCATTTTTTCCATTAAACGCTTCATGGGCCGGAAATATGACGAGGCCAAGGCGGAAGAGTCCCGGGTGCCGTACAAGACCAGGGCCAACCGCAATGGGGACGTGCAGGTAATGGCCCAGGAGCACGCCTACGCCCCGCCCGAAATTTCGGCCATGATTTTACAAAAACTGAAAACCGATGCGGAGAATTATTTGGGTGAAAAAGTCACCGACGCGGTGATCACCGTGCCCGCGTACTTCAACGACAGCCAGCGCCAAGCCACCAAGGATGCCGGCAAGATCGCGGGTTTGAATGTTTTGCGCATCATTAACGAACCTACGGCAGCCTCCCTCGCGTACGGTTTGGATAAAAAGAAAAACGAAAAAATAGCGATCTATGACCTGGGCGGCGGCACTTTTGACATTTCCATTTTGGAAATTGGCGACGGAGTTTTTGAAGTGAAGGCCACCAACGGGGACACCCATTTGGGCGGAGACGACTTTGACCAGGTGGTCATTGATTGGCTGGCCGAGGAATTCAAACGCGGGCAGGGCATTGATCTGCGGCTGGACAAAATGGCGCTGCAGCGGTTGAAAGAAGGGGCGGAAAAGGCCAAATGCGAACTTTCCAGCACCATGCAGACGGAGATCAATCTGCCGTTTATCACCGCCGATGCCAGCGGGCCAAAGCACCTGAATGTCTCCCTGACGCGCGCCAAGCTGGAACAACTGACCCAACCTTTGGTGGAACGCACACTCGCGCCCGTACGCCAGGCGCTGACAGATTCAGGCCTCAAGGTTTCTGATATCGAGGAAGTGGTTTTGGTTGGCGGGCAGACGCGCATGCCTTTGGTCCAGGAAACAGTGAAGTCTTTCTTTCAGCGGGAGCCGCACAAGGGAGTCAATCCCGATGAGGTGGTCGCCATAGGCGCTGCGATTCAGGGCGGCGTGCTCAAGGGCGAAGTCAAGGATGTCCTGCTGCTGGATGTTACCCCGCTCTCCCTGGGGATTGAAACCCTGGGAGGAGTGACCACCCGCTTGATCGAGAAAAACACCACCATCCCGACGCGCAAGAGCGAGGTTTTTTCCACTGCGGCGGACAACCAGACCGGGGTGGAGGTGCATGTCTTGCAGGGGGAAAGGGAACTGGCCCGCGACAACAAGACCATCGGCCGTTTTCAGCTGGCCGGCATTCCGCCTGCGCCCCGGGGTGTTCCGCAGATCGAAGTCAGTTTTGATATCGACGCCAACGGCATTCTTCACGTCAGCGCCAAGGATTTGGGAACCGGCAAAGAGCAAAAGATCACCATCACCGCCAGTTCCGGATTGAGCCAGGCGGAAATCGACCGCATGGTCCGCGAGGCCGAAACGCATGCCGGGGAAGATAAAGCGCAGCGTGAATTGATCGAGGCCCGAAACCAGGCGGATCAGCTGGCATACCAGGTGGAAAGAAGCCTGGCCGAACTGGGGGATAAAGTGGCGGCCGGCGAAAAAAAATCCATAGAACAAGCCCTGGCTGCATTGCGGCAGGCGGCCCAAGGAAACAGGGCGGAGGAGATCCGGAAAGCCACGGAGGAGGTCAACCGCGCTTTTCAAAAAGTGTCCGCAGAGTTGTATCAAAAAACCGCGCCCAACCGGGGCAATGGCGGCCAGGGTGCTTCGGGGCCAAGCCGTCCATCCGCACAGGAAGACCGGGGAGAGACGGTGGAGGCTGAAGTGGTGGACGACGCTTCCTGAAAACCGCATCCAGGGGCGCAGGCATTCAGCCCCGGCAGGCAGCTTGTGAGGTTGGATTTTCAGAACGTTTTATTTACAGAGGTGTCCTATAATAGTGTAGAATACGGCGGCTGCAGCGTTTCTGCCGGCCGCCAACAGGATGGCAGATAGAATTAAGGAGGTGCTGGGCATGACAGTGCGGAGAATTATGGTGATGGCAGCAGCCATCATAGGCCTGGCCGGCAGTGCGGGGATCGCACTGGCCGAGCCCCAGCTGATCCCTGTCAGTTTTTCGGAAGTGGCGGAGAAAGCCGCCCCGGCCGTGGTTAACATCAGCAGCGTGCGCATCATCCAGAATCCTTTTTCCGGCCAACCCAATGTTTTTGGCGATCCCTATATGCAGGAATTTTTTGAGCGTTTTTTCGGGCCCCAGATGTACCGGGAAGCACCTCCCCAGACCACGACCAGCCTCGGTTCCGGCGTGATTGTTGACGCAGAAGGATTTGTGCTGACCAACAACCATGTGGTGGAAAAGGCGGATGAAGTCCTGGTCAAATTGCCGGATGGCAAGGAGTACAAGGCAAAAATCGTAGGCACGGATCCCAAAACCGATTTGGCTGTTTTGCAATTGTCGGGGAGAAAAAAATGGCCCGTTGCGGAGATGGGGGATTCGGATGCAGCCAGGGTGGGCGACTGGGTGGTGGCCATGGGCAGCCCCTTCGGGCTTGAGCAGACGGTCACGGCCGGAATCATCAGCGCCAAAGGCCGGACCATCGGGCAGGGTCCGTATGATGATTTCATCCAAACCGACGCCTCCATCAACCCCGGCAATTCCGGCGGCCCCCTGATAGACCTGTCCGGTAAAATCGTCGGCATCAACACCATGATTGTCAGCCGCTCCGGCGGTTCCCTGGGCATTGGTTTTGCCATCCCCGTCAACCTGGCGAGAAAAATTTATTTGGACATTAAAAATACGGGTGTCGTGCGGCGCGGCTGGCTGGGTATTTACATCCAGGCGCTGACACCGCAGCTGGCGCAGCATTTTAAAATCAAGGAACCCAAAGGCGTGTTGATCACGGCGGTGGTGGAAAACGGTCCGGCCGACACATCGGGCTTGAAGCCCGGAGACATCATGGTGATGTACGACGGCAAGAATATTGCAACGCCCAACGACCTGCTGCGCCTGGTGGCAGCCACTGCGGAGAAGGAAAAAGTGTGGGTGACCATTCTGCGGGAGGGCGGCCGCAAGCGCTTGCGGGTGCGCGTGGGCGACCAGGCCAAGGCCGAGGGCGAGACGCTGGCAACCAGAAAACTGGCGGAGCAGCCCAAACCGCGGCAGGCGGACACATCCCTCCTGGGCATTAAAATCCGGAGTCTCACCGAGGAGATGGCCCGGCAGCTGAAAACCAAAAACGTGCAGGGCGTGGTGGTGACAGACGTGCAATCCGGCAGTCCGGCGGAGGGCGCGGGGATAGAGCCGGGCGATATTGTGCGGGAGATAAACCAGCAAAAAATAACCAATGCCGATGTTTTTGAGAGGCTGTTGCGGGAGTTAAAGCCCGGCAACGAGCTTTTACTGCGGGTGGAGCGTCGTGATTATCCGATTTATATGGTCATGAGAATTCCGGAAAAATAATTACCGCCCCGGCCGCCTTTCTCCGCCGGCACCGGCTGTGAACACGCTTTAGTTTAACTTGACAGCAAAGTCGTCCGCACCTATAATTCTCACCATCTTGCCTCTGGGGCGCGCGGATATTTTTCCTTCGTTTATGCTGAAAATAAATGGGAAAAACCCATTGTCTTTCACCAGCAGGGCTTTTTTAGGCTGTTGGCGAGCAAAGGCAACAGCCGGGCGCGGCCACGGAAAATTTATATTGGAAGGAAATGCAAACATGGATCATTGGGGAAATTTTCATTTTACATCAGAATCAGTGACTGAAGGGCATCCGGACAAAATGGCGGATCAAATCTCGGATGCGGTCCTGGACGCCATGCTGGCGCAGGATCCGAAAAGCCGCGTGGCCTGCGAGACTTTGGTCACCACGGGCCTGGTGATCGTATCCGGGGAAATCACCACCAAGGCCAATGTCCGCATCCAGGATTTGATCCGCCAAGTCATCGCGGATATCGGGTACACCCGGTCCGGGATCGGCTTTGAGGCGGAAGCATGCGCCATTTTATCCACCATCCATACGCAGTCGACGGATATCGCCATGGGGGTGGACCGCGATGGCGCCGGCGACCAAGGAATGATGTTTGGCTACGCCACGCGCGAAACGCCGGAATACATGCCCCTGCCAATCAGTTTAAGCCACAAGCTGGTGAAGCGGCTGGCGCAGATGCGCAAGCAGGGAAAAATAAAGTATCTCCGCCCGGACGGCAAATCACAGGTGTCGGTGGAATACCGCCAAGGCAAGCCTTTTCGCGTGGAGGCAGTGGTTATTTCAACCCAGCACGAGGACCAGGTGCCGCAAAGCAAAATCAGGAGGGATGTCATTCAACATGTCATTGCCCCCATTATCCCCAAAAAATATCTTGATGGGAAAACAAAGTACTATGTGAATCCCACGGGCAAGTTTGTCATCGGCGGCCCCCACGGGGATACCGGCCTTACGGGAAGGAAGATCATCGTTGACACCTACGGCGGCATGGGCCGGCATGGCGGCGGGGCTTTCTCCGGCAAGGACCCCTCCAAGGTGGACCGTTCCGCTGCGTATATGGCGCGTTATGTGGCAAAGAATATCGTGGCCGCCCGGTTGGCGGACCGCTGTGAAGTGCAGCTGTCTTATGCCATCGGTGTGGCCGAACCGACTTCGGTCATGGTCAATACTTTTGGCACGCACCGTATTCCGGAGGAGGCAATCCCCAAGCTGGTGCGCCAGCATTTTCCGCTCACTCCCAAAGGCATTATCGCGCATTTGAAACTGCGGCGGCCCATTTACCGCGCCACGGCGGCATATGGCCATTTTGGCCGGCCGGAATTCACCTGGGAAAAGACGGATAAAGTCCGGACCCTGCAAAAAGCGGCGGCACCTTATTTGCACCGAGGAGGAAAAGCATGAGCCACATCAAGAATGCCCGACTCGCGCCGGCAGGGAGGCTCCGGATTGAGTGGGCCCGCGCAGACATGCCGGTTTTAACCCACATTCAGGAGCGCTTCCGGCGGCAAAAACCGCTGCGCGGCATCCGCCTGGCCGCCTGCCTGCATATCACCACGGAAACAGCCAATTTGCTTGTTGCACTCAAAGCCGGAGGTGCGCAGGTGTACGCATGCGCGAGCAATCCTTTGTCCACCCAAGACGACGTCGCGGCAAGCTTGGTGACCCATTATCATATCCCCACTTTTGCGATCAAGGGGGAAAACAACCAGGTGTATTACCGGCATATTGATGCGGTTTTAAACACCAAGCCGCACATCACCATGGATGACGGTGCGG
This sequence comes from candidate division FCPU426 bacterium, assembly GCA_016929575.1. Classification (GTDB taxonomy): domain Bacteria; phylum Oederibacteriota; class JAAXVQ01; order JAAXVQ01; family JAUVAV01; genus JAFGIQ01. The sequence goes on along the minus strand of JAFGIQ010000011.1, from coordinate 1,118 downwards.
ACCTGGTATCCACGATCATGAAGAAACGCCGCGATTTAATCGCCGGCATCATCGGGGGCACGGAGGAAACCACCACCGGCGTCATCCGCTTGAAGAGCATGGAAAAGCAAAAAGTCCTGGCTTACCCCATTATTGCCGTCAATGACGCCATGACCAAGCATTTTTTTGACAACCGTTACGGAACCGGCCAAAGCACCATCGACGGCATTTTGCGGGCCACCAACCGCCTCCTGGCCGGACACACGTTTGTGATCGGAGGGTATGGCTGGTGCGGACGCGGTGTTGCCGCCCGCGCCAAAGGCATGGGGGCCCAGGTCATTGTTTTCGAGGTCGACCCCCTGAAGGCGTTGGAAGCAGTGATGGACGGCTATCTGGTCATGCCCATCGCCAAGGCGGCCCGCTTGGGCGATGTTTTCGTTACTGTCACCGGCGATATCAATGTCATCCGCTATGAGCATTTTTGCGTCATGCGCAACGGCGCCATTGTTGCCAATTCCGGCCATTTCAACGTCGAGCTGGAACTCGATGTGTTGAAAAAGAAAGCCAGGCGTGTGCGCCGTGTGCGCGAGTATGTTGAAGAATACACCTTGCCCAACGGCCGGAAAGTGAATGTTTTGGGCGAGGGACGGCTGGTAAACTTGGCCGCCGCGGAGGGACATCCGGCCTCGGTCATGGACATGAGCTTTGCCAATCAGGCATTGGCAGCGGAATACATGGTGCAAAACGCCAAAAAACTGGAGAAAAAAGTCTATCCGGTTCCTGAAAAAATTGACCGACGCATCGCCGGACTCAAACTTCAATCCCTGGGCATTGCCATCGACAAACTCACTGCCGAGCAGGAAGCCTACCTGCATTCCTGGGAATCGGGGACTTAAGGGCACGCACGCAAGGAGGGGGACACCTGTGCTCTGCGGACCAACCTGCGGGGAATCACGCCAATGACGCGTATACGGAGAATCAGCATGTGGGGAGGGGCGCTGCTCCTGGCAGCCCATGCTCCCGGGGCATGGGCTGCATCCCAACCATGGGACCAGGATCCGGCAGCTGCGGTCACGGCAGAGGCGGATGAAATACTCGAAGCCAGCCCTGTGGATCAATATGCCCCCCTGGCAACAGAT
>JAFGIQ010000010.1 GCA_016929575.1 candidate division FCPU426 bacterium | reverse complement strand
CCTTAATCCGGAGATGCGGGGCGGCATTCCGCACGAAACACTGCGCCACATCCGCACGGCCGATGTTTTCAAACTGGTGGAAGCGGCGCAGGGGGAATTGAAGATGGTCACCATCGCGCCGGAATTGCCCGGCGCGGAGGAGGCCATACGCGCTTTTAGGAAGGAAGGGGTGGTTGTTTCCCTGGGGCATTCCCTGGCGACAGTGGCAGAGGCGCGCCAGGCCGCCGACTGGGGGGCTACGGCCATCACCCATTTGGGCAATGCCATGCGGCCGTTCCACCAAAGGGACCCGGGATTGGTCGGCGCCGGCCTGAATGATTCCCGGTTCATGGTGGAAGTGATCGCCGACGGCCAGCACTTGGCGACGGAAACTTTGAATATGTTTTTGCGCGCCAAAGTGGGGGATGCCATCGTGGTTTCCGACTGCCGCTGGGCGGGAGGCATGCCCGACGGAGAACATCAGCAGCAAAACGGCGAAAAGCTGTTGGTCCAAGACGGCGCAGCGCGTCTTCCGGACGGATCCTTGGCCGGAGGGGTGCAGACTTTGTGGAAGGGTGTCACCAACCTGGCGGCTTTGCCGGACTTTACCATTTTTGATGCCGTAAGCATGGCCACGCGCAATCCGGCCAAGCTGTTGGGCAAGAAGGCCATTGGACGGATCATCGTCGGCGGGCGTGCGGATCTGGTTTTGGCAGGCCCTGATTTTTCCCTGCGGCGCGTTTTTGTCGGTGGGGAGGAGGTTTTCCGGGCCCCTTCCGAGGCTCCCTTTGATTTTTAGCCTGCTCCCAGAGTCTGCACAGTTCCTCCTGCGACATCGCCGAGAACGGTTTTTTTTGGCGCTTGCTGGCCTTTTCTATTTGTGCGAAGCGGCGGATGAATTTGCCCACGGCCTGATGCAGGGCATCTTCAGGATTGGCGCCGGCAAAACGGGCCAGATTGACCAAGGCAAAAAAGACGTCACCCAATTCCTCCATAATGCGCTTTTGCCGTGAGGCAAGCAGCGCGGCTTCCAATTCGGTAATTTCCTCCAGCACTTTGGCCAGGGCTTCGTCAATGCGGGCCCAGGTAAAACCCACGCGGGCGGCCTTGGCTTGCACCCGGTGTGCGCGCAGCAAGGCCGGCAGGCTCCGCGGCACTCCCGCCAAAAGGGATCTGCCGGAGCCATTGCGTTCACGGCGTTTGATTTCTTCCCAGTTTTCCAGCACTTCTCCGGCAGTGCGCAGACGGGTCAGGCCGAAAACATGCGGGTGACGGCGTGTCATTTTGGCCAGACTGGTGTCAATCACATCATAGATGTCAAACTGTCCGGCTTCCGCCGCCAATTGCGCGTGAAAAACAACCTGGAAAAGCAGGTCTCCCAGTTCGTCCTGCAGCTGATGGGGGTTGCGCGCACGAATGGCTTCCAGCACTTCATGCGCTTCTTCCAACAGGAAAGGACGCAGGGTTTGATGCGTCTGTTTGCGGTCCCAAGGGCAGCCGTCGGGTCCGCGCAGGCGCTGCATGAGTTTGATGAGTTTGGGGAAAGCGTTTTTCTGGGACATGATTCCTCCGGCTGATAAAGCGGAAGTATTATAAGCAAAGTGCGGAGAAAAAGTAAGCATAAAAGCCCGGGGTCTCTTTATATTTGCTCCGTTTCGCAGGATTGTGCTAAAATCGCTGAAAACTGCGGAGCAAGGCAATGACCCTCTTAATCAACAATACGCGCGTGGAAGTGGCGGTGGGTGAACTGGCTTTTCAAGCAGTGGATGCCTTGATTCACCCGACCAACAACTATTTGTGGTTTTCGTCCGGCATTGCAGAGGGGTTAAAGCGCCGCGGCGGCGAGGAATTGGAGGAAAAGGCCCTGGCCTTGGGTCCCATTGACATCGGGCAGGCGGTTATTACGGATGGCGGCCGCTTGAAGGCCAAAGCCATTATTCATGCCGCCGCCTGGGCCCAGGATATGATGACCCAGGAGAAAACAGTTCATCGGGCTTTGGCCTCGGCCCTGAACCTGGCCCGCGGCTATAATTGCCAGACGGTCGCCCTGCCGGTGCTGGGATTTTGCACGGGGGGATTCAGCCAGCCCCGGGCCATTGAGACGGTGTTCCTGACCGTGGTGGAGCATTGCATGCAGGCCACCACCCTGATCAAAATTCTTCTGATGGTTTCAAATAAAGCAGAGGAAGAAATACTAAACCACATACTCAAAACCGCCAAGGCGGCGGATCCGCCCAAGGGTGAGGATGCGTGAGAGCACGGCTTCGTAACCGAAATGCAGACAAACTCCGAAGCGCGCGGCAGGATTGCGGTTGTCCGCGGCCGCAATGATTCACACCAGTCTGCGGTTGTGGCTGGTGGGATTTTGCAGCATGGGTCTGCTGGGCCTCAGTTGCGCCACCATGCCCCAGCGCCTCCCCGACGCCGAACACGCCCGCCAAGTGGTGGCAACAGCCAAGACGCTGGAGGGAAAACCCTATCGCTATGGCGGCGCCACGCCTGAGGGTTTTGATTGTTCGGGTTTTGTCCAGTATGTGTTTCGCACCGCCGTCAACAAACGCTTGCCGAGAACCAGCCGGGCGCAGTTCGCCTATGCCAGGCCCATTCGCCGGGGGGAGGAGCAACCCTCGGATCTGCTGTTTTTTAACGTCAACGGCCGGGGGATTTCGCACGTCGGCATATACCTGGGCAAAGGGCTGTTCATCCACTCGCCGAAAAACGGTGGCAAGGTGAAAATATCCAATGCCAACGACAAGTATTGGCGCCGGCGTTTTCAGGGTGTCCGGCGGGTGTTGTGAATAATAAAAAGGAGCAGCACATGCCTGGCAGATTGCGCAGGCCGGTTCCGAAAAAAAAGACCGTGCCGGTTTTCATTCTGGCTTCCTCCTCCCCCCGCCGCCGCGCGTTGTTGCGGCAGGCGGGACTGGCATTTCGCGTGCTGCCGGCGCGCTACGATGAAGGCCCGCCCCGGGGGGATCCGGGGCGTTTCGCCAGCGCCGCGGCCAAGGCCAAAGCCGTGCTGGTCGGGCGACGGTGCCGGCGCCCTGCCTGGATTTTAGCGGCGGACACCCTGGTAGCGCAGGGGAAAAACATTTTTGGCAAGCCGCGTTCACGCGCGCAGGCCCGGCGCACGTTACAGCGGCTTTCCGGCCGGGAGCATACGGTGTTTTCCGGCGTTTCCCTGTATCATTCCGGCACCGGCCGGCATCTGCATTGGGTGGAGAAAACCAAGGTGTGCATGCGCGCCATTGGCCAAACGGAGCTGGATGACTATTTGGACAGCGGGGAGTGGAAGGACAAAGCCGGCGCCTATGGCATTCAAGGACGCGCCGGCGCCTTCATCACCAAAGTGAAGGGCTGCTATTTTAATGTCGTGGGGCTTCCCCTGGGAAAAGTGTGCGCAGCCATGCGCCGTGCAGGAGTGTATTGATCATGCATAAAGCGTTTTGGTGTGGCCTGCTCTTCTTATGCCTGCCGGGTTTTGGACCAGCTGCAGCCACGGCTGCGGTTTGGAAGGCGGCCGGCGAAATAGGACTGGCCACTTTTTACGCGGAGATGAAAGACGGAAAGGAACCCGTGGCGGTTTTATTGCGCATCGAAAACCATTCCAAAGAGGAAAGCCTTTCCATTTCCCGGGATTTCGTATACATGTTGGATGGCGGAAAAAAATATGTGCGCCCGGTGTCGGCAGATGAGATGGTGTCCGGACACCTCAAAAGACTGCGCACGCTTATGCCCCAGCATGCGCTGGAGATCGACGCCATTCTCGGGGAGATCCAGGCGGATTTTCCCCAGGAAAAAATCGTGGAAGTGTATGGACGGTTGCAGGAGTATATGAAAAGGGGGAGACCCATCACCTGGCGGACAAGCCTGGAAAATTTTCTCCTGGGCAGACGACAATCCAGCGAGAAGGACATTGTCGAGGCGCAGCAGGTCATCGAGGAAATCGGCCTGCTCTCCAAAAATTATTTTTGGCCAAACGACATCCCGCCCGATTCCCAGTACACAGGCATGGTTTTTTTCAAAAAACCCCTGCAGGAACCGGCCTCCATCTATTTTAAAATCGGGAACGAATATATCGGCACGGTGATGCAAATCACCGCCGGGGAAGGCAATGCCAACCAGCCCTGATCATTCGGTTTTTCCGGCGGAAGTCCGCGCGGGCCGCCCGGCAGCCTCCCCGTTTTGGAGGGGGATAAAGATATAGGCGGGCCGGGTTAACATGCCGGTGACCGGCAGGAAGTCTTTCCCCTGGTATTGAATACCGCCGCTTAAGCGGTAAAACTCCTTTAAGTCCTGACCGAAAAAACCCAGAAACAAAGGATCATTGTAATTGACGATGATGGCGCTGAAACGGCGCCCTTTAAGTGCTGTGCGAATTTCGGCGACCAGCGCGTCGCGCACCGGGCCGGGGGGGCCCAGCAGGATGGTGTCAGAAAGCATTTGCGTGTGCGCCCAGGAGCGTTTGCCGGCCAGTACGGCCAAGTAGCCGTGGCTGGGAACGAGGACCTCTCCAGGGTATTTGCGGATGAGGCCGACGATGTTTTTGCCGGAGACGCGGTCAGAGGCCGAGGGCAGCTGCCGGGCCGGGGGATAATACAGCCAGGCGAATTGCACCAGGGCAAGCAGCAAAAAAAAGAAATGCATCACCGGACGCCGGGGTGAGCAGGAGGCATGCAGACTCTTTTCACACGCCCAAAAAGCCAGGCCAAAAAAGATTGCGCCTATGGCATAAGCCGGAAACAACACATTGTCATAACCGCCGTAATGCAGGCGGGATATCCACGACGCGCCCAGCCAGCCTGCAGCCGCCGCCAGGTAGAAAAAACGCTGTTGCGGGGGAGTGGACTTGTCAGGACGGACAAGATAAACGAGGGAGAAGAAAGCCGCCACCCACAACGGCCGCAGGAGATCGTGAGTCCAAAAGGTGATAAGGACCTTTTTCAACAGGGGCTGCTGCCTCAGCAAGCTGAAGATATAGTAGCCATACCAGCCTTGATGGAGGCGGTCAAGAACGACAGAGGCCGGGAAGATGACCAGGCAGGCTGCGCCGATGAAAGCCAGGGTGTGTTTCGGCCTTTGCCATAAAAGCCAAAGTGTCAGCGGCATAAAAGCCACGAGGGCTGATTGCTTGGTGAGAAAGGCCAGGCCCAGGGAAAAACCGGCTGCAGCATAGGTGGAAAGACGATCCCCCCACCGGAGCAACACCAGCGTGGCCAGCAGCAAAAAAAGAAAAACCGAATCGATCCGGGCCAAGTCAAACCACGCACCGCTTATTCTGTAGGTGGCGGCGAAAAGACCCGCTGCCAGAAAAGCGGCCAAGCCATGGCGGGTTTCCCGCCAGACCAGGAAGGCGATGAGGGAAAAACTGGCCAGGGAAGCCAGGAAGGAAACCAGACGCAGGGGGAAAAAACCAGCGCCACCGGCCAGCTGGCAAATCCCGGCCCCCAAATAGAAATAGAGCGGTGTGTAAATAGCGGGGCTAAACGCCAGGGAAGGGGGGACATATATTTTTTGACCGGCCAGAATGCGATAAATATGGTCGAGCATGCCCCCCTCTATCCATTCCAATTCGTAGGGGTACGGCATGCGCAGCAGGGCCAAAACAATATACACGATGACAAAAAAAAGGGCGCCGAGGCCAAGCAGGCATTGAAAATAAAAAACCTCGGGCCTGGCCGCCGGCGGCTGGGCTACAGATGGATGCAAGTCCCCTCCCGCAGGAGAGCAAGCATCGCTGCTGGCGGGCGTCTTGGCAGCCAACCTTTCCGGCTGTGCGCCGGCCGCGTTTTTTTTCCTGCCAACACGTTTTTGAGGTTTATCCATGATGGCCCTGCCTGGGAAAAACAGCCGGGTGGACTTTGGTTTCCAGTCCGGCTGGATCGGATACGGTCATGCAAAAGAGGAAAATGAGGCACACGGCACCTGGCCGGGTCCAAGCCAGACAAGACCAGAAATACATGCCGGCAGTTTTAATCAGTTTACTGCTGCTGCCCGTTCTCCGGAACAGAAGGATTGGCGTCGGCCGGTGGCAGGGTTTCGTTGTTTTCGGATTCAAGGGATTCTTTGGCCACATTATTGACAATTTTGGCTTCCGCCCGGGCCTGTTTCAACCAGTCTGTCATAGCCTGTTCAGCGCGGAGCTGCTTTACCTTTTCCAGCAGCGTGTCGTGTTCCAGTGCGTACAGCGCCTCATTGAAGGGACGATACTCCTCGGCAATGACCTCGGCGAAATAAATGCCCTCGCCGGCCAGGATGGCCGGGCTGGGCTTTTGCAGCGGCAGGTTAAAGACCCGATTGACAATAATCTCGGAGTTTTCAATGCCGGGCAGGTCGCTGTCTTCCAGAATCCAGGAGGTGGTCGTCAAGGGAAGCCCGGCGGCGTGCGCGGCTTTTTCCAAACTGGGGTGATTTTTCAGGAGGGGCATAAACTCCAGGGCGTTCTTTTGCGCCAGACTGCGGGCCTGTTGTTCCTTCAAAATCCTGATGATGTCCGGCCGCACTTCCTCCAGGCCGGATTTTTTGGCTTCGCGCCGGCCGGTTGCCTTAAGCAGGTGGAAACCGAATGGGGTTTCAACTATTTCGGACAATTCATTGGTTTTTAAGGCGAAAGCCGCATCTTCAAAGGCTTTAACCATCTGACCGCGCCTGAAAAAACCCAGATCTCCGCCTTGATCCTTGCTGCCCGGATCCTCGGAATGTTTGCGGGCCATTTCGGCAAAATCAGCGCCTTTGATGATATCCGTGCGGATGTTGTCCAGTTTGAGTTTGGCGGTTAATTTTTCCTCTTCGGTGTTGTTGCTGGCCAAGCGGATGAGAATGTGCGAGACCTTTACTTCTTCGGGCTGGTCATATTGCTGGCGGTGTCCGTTAAAATAGGCCGCAATCTCCTCTTCGCTGGGCTTGGTTTGCGGCAGCATATTTTTCCAGTGAAAGGCAAGCATCTGTATTTTCAGTTTGCGCGAACGGGCCGCGAAATAATCGCGGATTTCTTTTTCGGTGACCACCACGCTGTCTTGCAGCACCTGGCTGATTTTCAGGAATTTGATGGCATCAGCCTGCTCGGCTTCAAATTCCTCCGGCGACACGCGGTTGTAATTGAGCATGGTTAAGTATTTTTCCCTGGAAAAAGTCCCGTTATCTGAAAAAGAGGACATGCCGCTGATCCGGGCGGCCACTTCCTGGGGGGACACGGTCAGTTTCATTTTTTTAAAAAACTGCATGAGCAAGACGCGGTCAATCAGGGAATCCATCAATTCAGAGCGCTGGGCGTGCATTTCCTGGGGGCTTAGCTCCCGCTCGGTATCGCCGGCAACCTGCCGGTAATGCTGCTCCCAGTACCGGCCGAAGACGGCGTAGTCGATGGGCTCGCCGTTGACGACGGCGGCGGATACCTGTTCCAGGGAGGAAGCGCGTCTCCCCAGATCCATGCCCCAAACGAAAAAGATGGTGCCGACAAAGGCGATAACCACGATCCATAAAATGGTTTTGGTATGCTTGCGCATGGTATTCATCATGACAGCACGTTCATTCCTTTCCCGGAGGGATTACATCGCGTGTTTTTGATGCGACAGGCGACAGCCGGTCATTATAACAAATCGGGTTTTCGTTGCAAGGATAAAAAACCTGTTGCGGCCCATGGGCGCCATTGGTATAATTGGCGCACCTTTGCAGGAGGAAATGGATATGGGGCTTATCATCGGCATATTGGGTGTTGTTTTAATCTTCATCCTCATTTTTGCCATGGCCTTGGCGGAATGGGCGGACAAGGATATCGGAGATCTGCTGAGAGCGTTGCTGGCGCGCACGACAGGCCAAGCCGGCTCCGCCAAGGCTGCAAAACCCGCCCGGCCGGAAAAGGCGGAGATGCAGGGTCAGACCGCAAAGGGTGTTCGCGACCGGGGCAGGTCCGGGAAAGCGGCGGGGGCGAAAAAAAACTTGCCGGTGAAAAAATCTGCAGGTCCGGACAAAAAGGGGCGCCAACCGGATAAAGGCAGCAAGACCGCACAGGGGAAAAAGGCGAAACCCGCAAAGAGGAAAAAAACATGATTTTAGATTTTTTGATGGGCTTGTTTTCAAACGACATGGCCATTGACCTGGGCACGGCCACCACCTTGGTGTATGTGCGCGGGGAAGGCATTGTTTTGCGTGAACCGTCGATTGTGGCCGTCCAAAAAGGCACGGATAACGTTTTGGCCGTCGGGAATGAAGCCAAGGCCATGCTGGGCCGCACACCCGGAAATATCGTTGCCATCCGGCCCATGCGGGACGGCGTGATTGCGGACTTTGAAGTGACCGAGCGCATGCTCCGCCACTTCATCCAAAAAGTGCATAATCGCCGCGCCATGGTCAAACCGCGCATTATCATCTGCATTCCCTCGGGCGTGACCGAGGTGGAGAAACGCGCAGTGCGTGATTCCGCGGAGCAGGCCGGCGCCCGCGAAGTCTATTTGATTGAAGAACCCATGGCCGCCGCGATCGGCGCCGGCTTGCCCATTGACGAACCCTCCGGCAACATGATTGTGGACATCGGCGGCGGGACCACGGAGGTCGCCGTCATTTCACTGGGCGGTATTGTCTACGGGCGTTCTTTGCGCGTCGGGGGGGACGAATTGGACGAGGCCATCATCAATTATATCAAACGGGCCTACAATGTTTTAATCGGCGAGCGGACGGCGGAGGAAGTGAAAATTAAAATGGGTTCGGCCTATCCGTTGAAACAGGAAATGGAGATGGAGGTCAAAGGGCGGGATTTGGTGACCGGGCTGCCCAAGACCTTGGAGATCACCTCGGAGGAAATCCGGGGTTCATTGGAAGAACCGTTATCTGCCATTGTGGAAACCATTAAAATGACCCTGGAGCGGACCCCGCCCGAACTGGCGGCGGACATCGTGGACCGTGGTATCATTATGGCTGGCGGAACATCCCTGTTAAGGGGCTTGGACATTCGACTACGGGAAGCGACCGGTGTTCCGGTCAACTTGTCGGAAGATCCCACCACCTGTGTTGTGATGGGTTCAGGCAAAGTGCTCGAAGAAAGCCTGGACGTGTTGAAAAAGGTAGTGGTGGGGGAGAAGGAATATTTTTAGTCGGCTGTCAGAGGGCTCACCTTGAGGAGGTCGGTGTGCCTGAATTTTTATGGAAATGGCGAAGAGAAATCATTTTTACCCTGCTGATGCTTCTCTCCTTGGGGATGCTGGTTTCCGAACGTGAACCGGGATTGATTACCCAAACCCTGCGGCAGGGTGTTTCCTTCATTGTGGTCCCCTTTCAAAAAATCTCCATGCAGCTGGTGAAAAGCAGCCAGCGGTTTTTCCTGCAGACGGTCTCAGCGAAAAAAATGAGGGCGCAAAACGCGGAGTTGAAACGCAAAGTGGAGAAATTATCGTTGCGCAACACCCTGCTGCTGGAACAAGTGCGGGAAAACGAGATTCTGCGGGAGGAGCTGGGATATAAAAAACGGACCCTCTATACTTTTTTGCCGGCGGAGATCATCGCCCGCGACCCGGCCAGCTGGCTCTCCCGCGCCGTATTGGACCGCGGTTCCTCCGACGACGTGCGCCCCGGGAGGGGGGTGATTACCCCCTACGGAGTGGTGGGCAGGATACTGGAAGTCAATATGTATTCGGCCACCGTGATGCTGCTGTTGGATACGGAAAGCTCGGTGGCGGGCGTGGTGGAACGCTCACACATCCACGGCACGGTCAAAGGAACAGGACAAAAACTTCTGCACATGATGTATGTGTCTTCGGAGGATGATGTAAAAAAGGGGGATACGGTGGTTACTTCTGCTTTGAGCACTCTTTTCCCCCCCGGAATACCCATCGGCGATGTCATACAGGTGGCGCCCTCCGAAAACGATTTGATGCTCGATATCCAGATCAAGCCGAGGGTGGATTTCAAATCCCTGGATCGTTTTTTGATTCTCATGAAAGAGGATTGACGGATGGAACGCATATGGTTGACCGTGTTTGCCCTGACGGCCGTGGTCCTGCAGACCACCCTGGTGCCGGTGGTGGCCGTGGGCGGCATTGCCCCGGATCTGGTTTTTTTGCTGGTTATCTTTCTGGCCCTGCAGCGGCAAAGCACGCTGGGAATTTGGGCGGCGTTCATCCTGGGGTTGTTGCAGGATATCGGGGGAGGCGGATTGATAGGATTGCAGGCGATGCTTCTGCTGACGCTGGCCTACTTGGCCGTTTATCTGCGTAAAAAATTCTTCCAGGAAAATTACCTTTCCCAGATCCTGATCATCGTGCTTTTCACCTTTCTGCACCAGTTTCTGACGTTTTTTTGGATGAACACGCTTTTAGACACCGGCTTTGCCTTCAACCGCTGGCTGCTGATGGCCCTGGGCATGAGCATATACCACTGCCTGGTAGGCCCCCTGCTTTTCAGGGGTCTTGGCTACTTCATCCACAGCCAGGAGCTGCCCCGCCATCCGAACAGGGAACCAGGGCTGCGTCCCCGTTTTTACCGCTTGGGACGCACGGGATCAAGGTAGGACATGCTTTGGGATCATTTTGTCACCCGCAAAGAGGAAAAATTTCAAAAGCGCATCCAATTCATCGGCGGAGCCATCATCATCCTTTTTGCGCTGATCATCTTTAGGCTGGCGTACCTGCAATTATTCCAGGGACAAAGGTATGTGGAGCTGTCGGCGCGCAACCGCGTGCGGCTGGTGCCCATCAAAGCGCAGCGCGGCCTGATCTTTGACCGGCAGGGCGAGATGCTGGTGGGAAACGTATCCTCTTTCTCCGTCAGCGTGATCCCGGCCGATCTGCCCAAGGATCCCGGTG
>JAFGIQ010000148.1 GCA_016929575.1 candidate division FCPU426 bacterium | reverse complement strand
TCCTTGTTCTTCCGATAATCTATCCGGTCAGGGCTGCCGGAGGCGTCCTTGTTCTTCCGATAATCTATCCGGTCAGGGCTGCCGGAGATATCTCCGGCAGTCTGGTTGCCTGCCGGCACCACTGTATCAATAGTTGCCGCGTCTTTCTCAATCCCCATTTGGACACCTGTGCGTTCCAGCCACATTTCATGCCAATATTTTCTGTGGAAAATGAGCGGAAGTTACTGTAGACTGATTAAAATTGATCGTGTCTATTCTGCGGAGGGGACATTGATTTTTCTTCTTAAAGCCCTGGTGTGGGGCGGCCTGCTTTACCTGGGATATATTCTTGAGAAAAAAGAGATAAAAGTGGCAATGCCAAAAAAGGAAATGCTGCTTATTTTTTTGGCTGCCGTTTATTTTTTACTGTATTTTTATTGCAATGCCACACGCCACGCAAGCTTGGGCACTTTTGCGATTAACACCACGGTCTATCTGCAAGCCCTTTCCCATTGGGGCCTTTTCAGCCCCATCCTCGGCAAAAGCCTCTTACAATATCATTTTTCACCCATCCTTTATCTTTTTGTTCCGGTGGTCACCTGGCTGCCTTATGCAACCACGCTTTTTGTCCTGCAGGCCCTCATGCTGGCGGCAGCATGCATTCCGTGCTATTATTTGGCGCGGCGCCTGGGCATGGAGGAAGAAGCGGCCTTGTTGCTGGCATTGGTATATTTAAACCACAGTTTCACCCGCCGGATGGCTTTCGGCGATTTTTATGTGGAAAACCTGATACCGCTTGCGCTTTTTACGGTGCTGTGCCTTTTTTTCATGAAAAAGGACTGGAAATTCTGGACAGCATTGCTGCTGAGCTTGACAATAAAAGAAGATGTGGGTTTTTATATTTTTTGCTGGGCGCTGTTGATCGGCATTTTCAAAACAGAACAGCGCACGCCGGCCTTGGTGACCGCCGCCTTGTCTTTCGCAGCCGGCATATTTTCACTGATGTTTTTATTGCCGGCCAATAAGGGTGTTTATCCTTATTTGAATTATTGGTCTCAATTTGGTAGCGGCATTTTCGGCATTGTCGGCGGCGCAGTGCTCAAACCCGTGACATCGCTGGCAGTATTCTTTAATTCTGTTTTCATACAAACAATTGTCTCCCTGGCTTTTCTGCCGTTTTTAACCTTTTGGGGCTTGGTTCTTTGCGCGCCGGCATGGATACAATTGTCCTCGCAGCATGCTTCCCAGGCGGGTTTGAAAATGTATTATGCCGCACCGGTCATCCCCTTTCTTTTTGCGGCAGCGGCAGCGGGCTGGTCAGCCTTCCGGGACCGCTGGCTTCAAGACAGCCGGTTGAAATTTCTGATACTATGGGGGCTAGGGGCATATCTTTTAGTCTTCAATTTTTCCTGGATTGCACCGCGTACGGTTACCACGGCGCATAAAACCGCGAAAAAGATCGTTCAAACCATACCTGCCCGGGGACAGGTGCTGGCTCAGGCCAATATGGCACCGCATATTTCCCGGCCTGCGCGGATCAGGGTCTTGGGCGTGAATTCCTATCGCCAATTGCCGCATTTTGTGGTTTTCAACATCAAGGCCAATATCTGGCCTTTTTCGCGCGCCAATTATCTGCGGATTTTAAAGAAAATGCACAAGGATCCACGGTATGAAGCCTGGAAGGAAGATGCCGGCGTTATTGTGTTTAAGAGAAAACCGGGGATCAAGCCGGTTCCGGCTGGTTCCGGTAAAATGAAAAAAAAGAATGCGCCTTCCAAAAAGCGGCTGAAGACTCCCGCCAAAAAGGCAAAATCCGGCGCGCGCTCAGCGCGAAATGCGGCCATCAAGCAGGATGCCCTCCGAAAAAAAACAAAATCAACACGGCCCCGGCCGGCGCCAACGCCTTCTGAAAGCACAAGCAAGCAGCCTGCACCATAATAGACATGTTCTGCTTTGTTGCCTTTCAACCCTGGCGGCGTTTTGATGAAAAAAGGACGCCCCTGGCCGCTGTATTTTCCTGGTTTCCACGGCTTTTTTACAATAAAGCTTTTCCTTCATGCCCGGTTCAGGGCGGAAGAAACAATCATGGAATCCGCCATTGACAAAACCTTGCCCGGACTGCTAGACTAGCGCCGGAAACAACCTGTGATCTGAAGATGCATATACCACGCGTGTATTATGCATGATAAAGCGCAAGGCGGTATTTTAAAAAAAATGATATCAGGAATCTGTGGGTGTATGAGGGTATCATTGTAAGACCAGCAACAAAAGCGAATAAAAGCCTTGATATTAAAGGAGAATAACTGTGTCTGAAAAAGAGATCATACAGCAACGGCTGGAGAAAGTCACTGCTCTACGCCAGGCAGGGATCGAGCCATATGCCTACCAGTATCCCCGTACGCACACAGCAGCAAAAATACAAGAGACTTTCGCCCGCCTGGAAGGTGAACAACAATCCGATGTTTCCATTCATATTCCCGGACGCATTAAAACCGTCCGTCTGCATGGGAAAACCGTTTTCGCCCATTTGCAGGATGAGAGCGGGCAGATCCAGATATATTTCCGGTCCAATGAACTGGGGGAAAAACGGTATGAACTGGTCAAACGGTTGGATGCGGGTGATTTCCTGGGCGTGAAAGGCGTGGTTTTCCGCACCCACACAGGGGAATTGACCATACGCGTGGAGGACTTCGCCCTCTTGTCCAAATCCATTCGCGCCCTGCCTGAAAAATGGCATGGGGTGAAAGACGTGGAGGTCCGCTATCGCCAGCGGTATCTGGATCTGCTTTCCAATGAAAAGACCCGCGACGTGTTTCGCACCCGGTTCCGGATTATCAAGGAAATCCGTAATTTCCTGGACAATTTGGGCTTCACGGAAGTGGAGACGCCCATGATGCAACCCATCCCCGGCGGAGCCGCGGCCAAGCCTTTCATCACGCACCACAATGCCTTGGATTGCGACTGGTTTCTCCGCATTGCTCCGGAACTGTTTCTCAAGCGCCTGTTGGTGGGCGGTTTTGAAAAGATCTATGAATTAAACCGCAATTTTAGGAACGAAGGCATCAGCACCATCCATAATCCCGAATTCACCATGTTGGAAATCTATCAGGCCTATGTCAACGGACAAGCCATGATGGATTTGACCGAAAAAATATTTTTACATCTGGTGAAAAACATCACCGGCGGCATCAAAATGACCTATCAGGGCCAGGAGTTGGATTTCACCCTGCCTTGGCGGCGCCTGTCTTACCTGGAAGCTGTCAACGAACAGACAGGCGTTGATGTCTGGCACGAAACCGCCGAACGGTTGCAGGCGGTTTGCCGCGAGCACCACCTGGAGTTTGCAGAAAATGCTGCCAAGACCGATCTGGTGGAGCTGCTTTTTCAACATCTGGTGGAGCCGAAGTTGCAGCAGCCGACATTTGTGATTGATTTTCCGCTGGAATTGTCACCCCTGGCCAAACAGAAGGAAGACGCGCCCGAGCTGGCGGACCGCTTTGAGCCTTTTATTGCGGGCCGGGAATTCGCCAACGGGTTTACCGAACTGAATGATCCGCAGGAGCAGAGAAAACGGTTTGAAAAACAGATGCAAAAACGCGCCCGCGGTGACGAGGAAGCGCAACCGATGGATGAGGACTACCTGCGCGCCTTGGAATATGGCATGCCTCCGGCTGGCGGTCTGGGAATAGGCATAGACCGTTTGGTCATGCTGCTGACAGATTCGCCTTCTATCAGAGATGTCATCCTTTTCCCCCAGCTTCGTCGAGTAATGCACCACGAAACAGACAGGGATGAAACCCCGGACACAGATGAGGAAAATGCATTGCCAACGCAAGAACCCTAGGCGGCCCATGCGTGTCAATGAATAATGAGCTGGCGGGTGCCCTGTCGTTGCAGGACCAGCCGCGTGAGGAAACCAATAGTGCCTCTGCCATATGAG
Organism: candidate division FCPU426 bacterium; assembly: GCA_016929575.1. GTDB lineage: Bacteria > Oederibacteriota > JAAXVQ01 > JAAXVQ01 > JAUVAV01 > JAFGIQ01. Next base: position 33,160 of record JAFGIQ010000148.1, on the reverse strand, counting down.
TATCACATCGCTTTGCGCTACCTGCGTGCCAAGCAAAAGGAGACCTTTATCTCGCTGATTTCCGTGATTTCCGTGGTCGGAGTTGCGCTGGGCGTGATGGCGTTGATTGTGGTGATGTCGGTCATGAACGGATTCCGGGAGGATATACGGAAAAAAATTATCGGCGCCCAGGCGCATGTTGTCCTCGCCAGCTATGACCAAGGCGGAATAAGCCGCTGGCAGGACCTGATGCGGCAGGTCGAACAGCAAAAGCATGTCCAGGCGGTTGCCCCTTATCTGGCCAACCAGGTGATGTTGAAAAGGGACAACCACGTCGAGGGGGTATTGATTTGGGGGATAGACGTTCAACGCGAGAAAAAGGTGACGCGTTTGGGGCAGATGATGAAAAGCGGGTCGCTGGACAAACTCAACCAGCCTTCCCAACCGGGTGATAACCCGCTGCGCGGGCGGGGCGTGGTCGTCGGCATGGAAGTGGCCCGCAAGTTGGGGGTTTTGACCGGGGACGAAATAACCATTGTGGCTCCGGTTTTTAAAGTCACGGCTGCGGGAACTGTGCCCAAGGTGGCAACCTTTCAGGTGGTGGGTATTTTCGAGGCCGGCATGTATGAATATGATGCCACTTTTGCCTATGTCTCTTTGGAGACCGCACAATTGCTTTTTGAACAACCGGCTGCAGTAAACGGCATGGCCGTCCGCGTGGATCAATTGGAAAGGGCCGGCAGTGTGGCCCGGGATTTACAAAAGCTTGGAAACGATTTTTGGGCCCGGGATTTCATGGCCCTGAACCGCAACCTGGCCACTGCCCTGGAAACCGAAAAGATCGTCATGTTCATCATCCTCATTATGATTGTCATGGTGGCGGCCTTCAACATCGCCTCCACCTTGATCATGGTGGTGATGGAGAAAAAAAGGGACATCGGCATTTTAAAGGCGATCGGCGCCAGCCGCCGGTTCATCCTCCGCCTGTTTATCATGGAAGGGGCGAATATCGGCGTGGGCGGGACCCTGTTGGGTTTGGCCGGGGGGCTTATCACCTGCCTTTTTTTAAAACTGTATCCCCTGCAAATTCCCGGAGGCGGCAGCGTGTATTATATTGAAAAGCTTCCGGTGGCTACGCAGGCAATGGATGTACTGCTGATCACGGTTTTATCCCTTTTGGTGTGCCTGGTATCAACCGTCTATCCGGCTTGGCAGGCTTCGCGGTTGGATCCGGTGGAAGCGATACGCTATGAATGAACCCATCCTGGAAATACGGGACATCCGGAAGTCTTTTTTGATAGGCCCGCAGACGTTGTCTGTGCTCAAAGGCGTCAGTCTGTCCGTGGCCAAAGGCGAGGTGGTGGCGATCATGGGCCCTTCCGGAGCAGGGAAGACCACGCTTTTAAACATTGCCGGGGGCCTGATGCACCCCAGCGCCGGTTCGGTGAAAATAGCAAGCCAGGAGCTTTTTTTGCAAAATGATGAAACCCTGTCCCGCAGCCGCAACCGCCATGTCGGGTTTGTCTTTCAAATGCACCATTTGTTGCCTGAGTTTACGGCCGAGGAAAACGTCATGATGCCGGCCCTGATCGCGGGAGCGGCACGCGGGCCGGCGGCCGAACGGGGACGGTTGTTGCTGCAACAGGTGGGCTTGGCCAAACGCAGCCAGCACCGGCCGGGGGAGTTGTCCGGCGGGGAGCAACAACGCGTTGCCATTGCCCGCGCCTTGATGAATGAACCGGAAATTCTGCTGGCGGACGAGCCGACCGGGGACCTGGACGGAAAAACAGCCGGCGATATCCATGCTTTGTTCAGGGAACTGAACCGGATGTACAAACAAACCATTGTTGTTGTCACCCATAATCCGGAATTGGGAAAATCAGCCGACCGCATCATCACTTTGGAAGACGGATTGATTGTCAGCGAGGAGGAAGCAGACGGACATGCAATGCCAGCTATGCCATCAGGAAGAGGCTAACGTCTACCTGATCGAAACGATCAACGGCAAGCAAACCGCCATGCACATTTGCGAAACGTGCGCCCAAAAACGCCATCTGGGCGAGATGTTGGCCAAACCCGCAATGGCTATTCATGATATATTGGCTTCCATCCTGGAATTGGGTGCGACCGCTGTAACCGAGGCAGTGGGAAAATGTCCGCGCTGCGGCACGACTTTTGCGCACTTCCGCGAAGTGGGGCGCTTTGGTTGCGCCGACTGTTATGATGCCTTTCGGGAGAATCTGTTGCCGCTTTTCCGTCAATTTCATAAATCGGAGGAACACCGGGGACGCCGGCAGTACAGCCAGGAGCTGGAAAAAAAGAGGAAACAAAGGGAACTAAAAGAGATCAAGGATCAACTGCATCATGCCATTACCGGCGAGCAGTTTGAACTGGCGGCCCAATTGCGGGACCGGATCCGCCATTTGGAAGGCAGGGAAAAATAAATGACCGGGAAGAGAATGGCTTTTCCCGCCTGGTTGAAAAAAATCCAGGCGAAGGAAAACATTGTCATCTCAACGCGTGTGCGCCTGGCGAGGAATGTGAAAACCTATCGTTTTCCTCATGCCATGGAAAAAAAAGAGCGCGAAAAGTTTTTGGGGGAAGTGGAAAGTTTTATGCGCGCGCATGAGGGCAAACCATTGGTGATGTTCAACCGCTTGCGCGATCTGGACAATGTCTACCGCGGCGTTTTGGCCGAACGCGGGCTGGTGCATATGGAGTCGGCCCGGGAACCCGACTTCACGGGACTGGCCACCGGCCCGGGGCAAACCACTTCTGTCATCATCAATGAAGAAGACCATTTTCGATTGCAGGTCATCCATGAGGGCCTGAATCTTGAAAAGTCGCTGAAGGACGCGCAGCTGCTGGACGAGTTGGTCAGCAGGGGCTTTGATTTGGCAAGCCATCGGGAATTCGGATTTTTAACCGCCTGCCCCACAAACGTGGGTACAGGACTGAGGGCCTCGGTGATGCTGCATTTGCCGGCGCTGACTCTCACCAGAGGGATTGTCCAGGTGCTGCAGGCCGTGTTGCATATGGGGCTGGCGGTACGGGGATTCTACGGCGAAGGCACGGAACTGCGCAGCGTTTTTTTTCAAGTGAGCAACCAAATGACACTGGGACGGACAGAAGAGGAAATCATCCGCCATTTGCTGGGCGTAACCAGGCAAATCGTCGAACGGGAAAATGAAGCGCGGCAAAAGCTGCTTAAGGACGACCCCAAGCTGCTCGAGGATAAGATCGGCAGGGCTGTCGGCATTGTCAGCCGTTGCCGGTTGCTGGGTTTCGAGGAGGCGCTGGATTTGTTGTCCACCCTCCGCTTGGGCTCGGAACTGGGATTGCTCAAAAACCTGCCCAGGGCCATTTTGAACGAATTGCTGCTGCAGATACAGCCCGCCCATCTGCAATTATTGACGAAAAAGACCCTCGGCGGCAAAGAGGAATATTTGCGCCGGGCTGAATGGGTGCAGAAACGCTTGAAAGGATGCTTGCCGGGCGGTTAGAATAAGGACAGGCAAAAAGAGGTTGGGAGCAGGTGTGGAATTTTGCACTCACGATGATTGTTTGGATGAAAGAGGCAAGGCGTGAAGGTTTGCCGGCAGCCGGCTTTGGCCGCGCATGCTGCCGGGTTAAAGAGGATTTTTTGCAGGCTGGCATCAGTACGCAAACCAGGGCTGGGTGATCTGGCCTGGTTAGCAATGAAGCATCGCGCAGGAGGGAAGATATCATGTTTGATAAATTTACCGAACGGGCAAAGAAAATAATCAATCTGGCGCGTGAAGAAGCGGCGCGCCTGGGACATGACTACATCGGCACCGAGCACCTTCTGCTGGGGTTGATTAAAGAGGGCGGGGGCGTGGCCACCGCGGTACTGGAAAATTTGGGATTGGATTTGGAACGCATCAAGCTGGAGGTGGAAAAATCCATCAACATGGGCGGCGGCACCATGACCTTGGGTGAAGTACCCTTCACCCCGCGGGCTAAAAAAGTTCTGGAACTGGCACTGGAAGAAGCACAGGCGCTAGGGCACAATTACATTGGCACCGAGCATATTTTGCTGGGGCTTGTTCGCGAAGGCGAGGGCGTGGCTTCCAGGGTGCTGGAGAGATTCAACCTGAGAATTGAAAAGGCGCGGGAGATGACTATTTATCTTTTAGGCGGGAATTTGCCCAAATACATGCAGAGCCAGGCGAAAACCAACACCCCGACCCTGGATGCATTCGGCCGGGACCTGACCCAGCTCAGCCGTGAGGGAAAACTGGATCCGGTGATCGGCCGGGAGGACGAAATTGAACGTGTGATCCAGATATTGTGCCGGCGCACCAAGAATAATCCCGTGCTGATCGGCGAACCCGGCGTGGGCAAGACCGCCATTGCCGAGGGGCTGGCCCAGAAGATCGTGACGGGCAATATCCCGGAGTTGTTGCTGGGCAAACGGATTGTCACCTTGGACCTGGCAGCCGTGGTTGCCGGCACCAAGTACCGCGGGGAATTCGAGGAACGCCTCAAGACCGTTATGCAGGAGATCAAGACCGCCTCGGCCAGCATTATCCTTTTTATCGACGAATTGCATACCCTGGTGGGGGCCGGCGCGGCCGAGGGAGCCATCGACGCCTCCAACATGCTCAAACCCGCGTTGGCCAGAGGGGAGGTGCAATGCATTGGCGCCACCACCATGGATGAGTACCGGAAATATATCGAAAAGGACGGCGCCCTGGAAAGGCGCTTCCAGTCCATCAAGGTGGTTGCTCCCAGTGTGGAGGAAACCATCCAGATATTGAAAGGACTTCGCGACCGCTATGAGGCGCATCACCGGGTGCATTATACGGATGATGCCTTGGTTGCCGCAGCCAGACTTTCCGAACGATACATTTCCGGAAGGCTTTTGCCCGACAAGGCTATCGATGTCATGGACGAAGCCGGAGCCAGGGCGCGCTTATCCTCCGCCATTCTGCCGCCTGACCTTAAAAAAACCGAGGATGAAATTGATGAAATCAACAAGGAGAAAGAGGCGGCCATCAAAATGCAGGAGTTTGAAAGGGCAGCCAATCTGCGGGACAAGATCAAGGCGCTGCGGCAGAAAAAAGAGGAGAAAAAGCGGTTGTGGGAGCAATCCAAAAACCAAAACGTCGTCAGCGTCAACGAGGAAGAGATCGCTGTGATCATCAGCAAGTGGACGGGCGTGCCTGTTTTCAAGCTGGAAGAACAGGAATCCGCAAAATTGTTGCGCATGGAGGCTGAACTGCACAAGCGCATCATCGGACAGGAGGAGGCCATCAACGCCATTTCCCGGTCTGTGCGCAGATCCCGTGCCGGTGTGGCGGATCCCAAACGGCCCATCGGGTCATTCATCTTCCTGGGGCCGACCGGCGTAGGCAAGACGGAAATGGCCCGGGCGCTGGCGGAGTTTCTTTTCGAAGACGAAAACACCCTGATCCGGATTGATATGTCCGAATACATGGAAAAATTCGCCGTTTCCCGTTTGGTGGGCGCGCCTCCGGGATACATCGGCCACGATGAAGGCGGCCAATTGACCGAAAAGGTAAGGCGAAATCCGTATTCCGTCATTCTCTTTGACGAGATTGAAAAGGCGCATCCCGATGTCTTTAACATCCTGCTGCAGGTTCTGGAAGACGGGCGGTTGACGGACAACAACGGCCGCGTGGTGGATTTCAAAAACACGGTTGTCATCATGACCAGCAACATCGGCGCCCGCCTTATTGACAAAGGGGGGGGCGGCATTGGTTTTCAACCCTCGACGGCCGAAATGACACATCGCAGCATGAAAGACAAGGTGATGGGAGAGGTAAAGAAGGTTTTTAATCCCGAATTTCTCAACCGGGTGGATGAAGTGATCGTGTTTCACAACCTGGAGCGGAGCCACCTGGATAAGATCGTGGACCTTTTGCTGGGTTATGTCAATCTCCGCTTAAAAGAAAAAAATGTCAGTCTGCATGTCACCATCGAGGTCAAGGATTTTTTAATAGAAAGAGGATACAATCCCCAGATGGGCGCACGCCCCTTGAAACGCGCCATTCAACGCTTGATTGAAGATCCCCTGGCCGAGCTGATACTCAAAGGCGAGATCAAGGATGGGAACGTGGTGGAACCCCGCCCGCTGAATGATGTTGTCAAGTTTGAGGTGAAAGTCGAGGCGTAAATCGATTGCCCCTTGTCCGCAGAATGACAAAATCAGGAAGGTCACACCGGCCGAAAAAAAAGAAACGCCCGGTAGGCAAAAAACCAGGACAGGCCACGGGCAAGGCAAAAAAATCTGCTTTGACAAAGGTGCACGCGGCCCCGGTTGTAAAGCGGGAGGGGGCGTCAGGGCCGATCGCCCCGGGAACGGGCAAAAGCAGGGTGCAGTTGCCAGCACGGCCGAAACCGGCGCACATGCATTTGCATTTGCCGCCGGGCCGCATTCAAAAAGCGCGCCATCCGTTGTTTTCATTGTTCCTGCCATTCGGAGTTGCTTTTATCATCGTGGGCGGATTTTGGCTTGCTTCTTCAAGCGGAGTGGTAGCCAACCGATATAAACCGCAACTGGAGCAAGAGCTCTCCAAAGCCCTCCAGCGCCATGTAAGCGTGGGCCACCTGGAGGGGGGGATTTTTGACCGCGTGGTGCTGCGGGATATACTCCTGTCCACCCGGACGCAGGTGCCGGAATCCCTGGATATCACCATTCGGCGGGTGGTGGTGCAATACTCGCTGTGGGACATTTTGGTCCGCAAACGATCCTTGGCGGACAGCATCCACTCCATCCAGCTCATTCACCCCTTGATACAATTTGAAAGAACGCCGGCCGGCAAATGGCGGACACCCCATTTGGTTTTTGGCTTCCCGCCGGCATTGACGGCAGGTCCGGCCGCGCCGGCCGCTGTGCCGCCGATTCGCTTCTCCCTGGTTGGAGGGGAGATCAGATTCACCGACGGCCTGCATACCGCCAGCATCCGGCGGTTGAAAGGATTGTTGAATCTCAAGGACCCTGCTGCTGCCCGTCTGTATTTGTCCGGGAGAACGGACGACAACCGGCGTCAAAATGTGAGGATGTCAGGGATTTTGGATGTGCCTGGAAACTCCTTTCGTTTACACATGAAGGCCAGCCGCATGGCTTTATCCCCGTTTGGCCGTGTCGCCCATCTATCGGAATATTTTGAGTTTACCGGCGGTCAGGCGGATTTGGAATTGAGTCTGGCCACACGCCCGCCCACGGACCAAGACCTGATCCCCGGGGTTGGCGTCAAAGGAAAACTGATACTGTATGACCTGTCCCTTAAAACCCATTGGCTGCGCGAGTCCCTGCAAAATATTTTCGGTGTGGTTTTTTTACAGGACCGCGACATTACCCTCAAGAGCATGCAGGCCATTTTAGGCAAAACCGCTTGGACGGCCAGAGGGAAAATTCAAAATATCCAGACTCCGGCCATTAACATACGTGTTGAAAGCGATGAACTTGAACTTTCGGATTTGATAGGTTTTTTCCCCCGCTTGGCCCAGTTGCATGCCAGCGGGACAGGCAAGGCGGCCATTTTGATAAAAGGCCAGGCTCCCGATCTGGCGGTGACTGCGAATTTCAACATGTCGACGGGCAGCATAGGCAAGATGGAGATCCGGCGGGTGGAAGTTATCACGCGCTACCATGCCCGTGAATTGCGCCTGCTTTTGGCCCGCGGCATCATCGCCCAAGGCTGGCTCGAGGGACGCGGCCATATTCTGTTACCGGAAAATGAGCAAGAACCGGCCATCGTGGCTTTTCGCGGGGACGCCAGGAATGTGTCCGTGGAAGATATTACCGGCCTGCTGGGCTTGGAAGGCATGAAAGGCCGCCTGGGAGGGCTGCTGACCATATCAGGGTCGATGAGGCATCCCAGCTTGTATGCTGAATTGACCGCGCCGCAGGTGTCGGTGTCAAAGACCATCTTGCGGAATATTAAAGGCCGTTTGGCCTACAACGACGAATCCCTGCAATTGTATTTCAACACCGATTGGGGTCCTCTGCAAAATGCCCAAGTAAATATGGAAATCAAAAAACGTGAGCGCGGATGGTGGTTGAAACAATTCAGTATGACGCGCGGCCAACGGCAATTGTTGCAAGCCAGCGGCGACTGGAATGTCGGGCAACCCGAAGCATTGCGCGGAAAAATACAGGCGCAGGAATTGCCCATCCAGACCATACCCCTGCTGCCCTCGGAACTCCGGCATTTGAATGGCACGGTTAATTTTACCGGCGAAGTCACGGGAACCTGGCGGGATCCTCATTTGAACGGGCGTTTTAATACTCCGGCGCTGATTTTAAAAAAAGGCAAGAATCTGGACGCCCGGGGAGAGTTGCATGTCAGCTTGCAGGCAATACGTTTTTCCAACATCGGCATAGATCGCAGCCGGCTTGCCTTCAACGGACAATTGGGGTTTGGAAAACAATCCCATATTGCCGGCGACATCGTTTTTAACGGAATGCCGGTCAAGCACATCGCCTTCTTGGGCGGTTGGGAACCGCCCAAGAAGACCGACGGCACTATCCGGGGAAGCATCAAACTGTCCGGAGGTTTCAAACAACTGAAGTCAAGCGGCGACATCCACCTGGACCGGTTTGAATATGGGAATATCCACGCTTCCTCCGGATCCCTTGATTTTTCAACCAACGGCTGGCGGGTGTGGATAAAAGAGATGGAATTGGTGCAACCGCAGGGTAAATTCAATGCGGTCTTGGAAACGGAATTGGGTAAAAACGCCGGCCCTTTCCAGATATTGGTTTGGATGAAGACATTTGCCATAGGCAAACGTTTCTGGACAGGAGATCTGAAAGTCAAAGGATCTTATGAGGATGTAAAAAAACAACAAAAATATACCGCTGATTTGTCACTGGATAATCTGGAGGTTGACGGGCAGGTGCTGCCGGCAGCACACGGTGAAGTCATGCTGGAAGGAAACAAGGTAAAACTCACCCATTTCTATTGGGGCAAAGATTTTTCCTGCTCCGGCGCGTATTCCCTGGGCAGCGTAAGGCAGGGACAGGCGCAGATTGCGTTTACCCACTCGAATCTACGCGCGTTAAGAACGGTATTTGCCTCCAAACCCGAAGCCTTGACCGAATTTGTGACCGGAATTGTCACTGCGTCTTTACAGGACCAGCAGGTCGGCGTGAATTGGCGTCTGGAGACCGCGCAGGGTTTATTACAAGGACAGGCGGGAGGGAAACTTTCGCGGGAAAATAAAATGGAACGTTTCCAAGGGCAGCTGCAATTACAGGACATCAACACCCCGACCCTTTTCGATCTTTTCCTGCTCGCCGAGCCCAAGCATGCCCCGCAGGGAATAATAACCGGCCAGCTGGCCTTTGCCGGAGGACAGGGCAAACTGGATAATTTTGCGGGGAATCTTCAATTTACTGATTTTATTTTTGGGCGCTGGAATTTTAAAACCCTGAAAACCGCCTGGGAAAGCAACGGCACCAATATCGTTATCACAGAGCTGCACGGAATCCAACCCCGGGGAAGCTTGCAGTCGGAAAAGGGTTTGATCCTGAGAAAAGCGGATGGCTCGCTGGACGTTTCCCTCCAATTGTTGGCGGACAATTTTTTCTTTTTTTCGCGGCGGTATCACGGGCATTTCACCGTGGCGGGAAAGCTCGAGGTATCACCTTTTGATTTGCAGCTTGCGGTGGCCAGCTCTGATTTTCAGTTGAATTTGTATCCCTTCAACGATTTTCGGGCCCATGTCCGTTATTACGGCGAAAACCTGTCCATCCGAACGCCGGCGGACTATCCGTACCAAATCTACGGAGATCTCGGGTTGCCGCCGGGCGGGGATGTCATATTCCGGCGCCTGACCATTTCCGACCAGCGGCAAGTATACGTTGATGTTCAGGGGAAAATTGAGGGGCAGGGAAAGTCAGATTTGCTGGTCAAGGTGAAGAATGTGCCGGCGGACGTCCTGGCGCGTTCATTGGGGTGGCCGCAACCCTGGACAGGAATGGTCAGTGGCAGTTTTCGCTACACGGATCCGAATCACGTAACCCGGTTTGATATCAACGTGAAGATTGACAACGGCAGCGTGCTCAACCTGCCGTTTGACACTTTCTTCGGCCAGATTGTGGTCGATAATGATTGGCTGAATTTTGTAGGAGCAGAAGGCTCCTGCGTTTTACGCCGCTTTGGAAAATATACGATTCTGCTGAGCGGCAAGCTGCCGCTGCCGCAATCCGACCAAGCAGCCGAAGCGCTCAAGGGTGCGGAGATGGATCTGCGCGTCAAGATGGCCGAAGGGGATTTGTCGTATATCACTTTTATCCCTTATTTCGCCCATGCCACTGGAAAAAGCACGCTGGACCTGCGTGTGAAAGGGACCATGGATTATCCCAGTTTAAACGGCCGGGCCAGCGTGGAAAAGGGGACTTTATGGCCGCGCCTCTATACTCCTGAGATTACCCATTTGGATGCGGACATCCGCTTTGAGGACAACAAAATGTATGTGAACAAATTGGAGGGGAGGATCGGCAAGGGCCGCCTGCTCATCATGCCGGGACCTGCGGGGGATTGGGTGTCTGTCTTCCGCCGCCTGCAACCGCACGAGCTCAACCTGCGGCTGGAATCAGGGGAAAAACCAATACGCTTGGATACCACGGAGGATGTTGAGTTTGTCACGGCGGATGCCAAAGTCAATCTTGTCCTTGCCGGAACCATGGAATCGCCGGTTTTGGGGGGGACGCTGGAATTGTCCGACGGGCAGTTCACCTTTCCGGCGAAGGCGTTAACCAAGTTTACCAAGGAATCAAAACCTTCCAACATGGGCTACGATCAATTCAAAATGATATCGCGTAAAAACATCTGGTATTATAATGATATGGTCCGCGCCCAAATAAAGCCCGACCAGGCGGTGGTATTAAACGGCAACCGGCATATGTTTTCAGCGGAAGGGAGGGTCATGGTCTCCAAGGGATCCTTTACTTATTTGGAAACGGACTTCACCCTGGATCCCAATGAGGAGACGGCCTTGAGCTGCCAGGGCAGGGAAAAACCGCGCTTGGACGCCCTGGCCAAAACAGTCATCCGCAACGTGCATCTCAAGGATGAAGGCCTTTCGCGGGATGTGACCATTTATTTGCGCGTCAGAGGCGCCCTGGGCGCTTTAAAAATAACCCTGGAATCAGAACCGGCGCTGACCCAGGCCCAGATCATGTCCCTGCTCACCCTGGGAGAGGATTATTCCAACTGGTCGCAGGAACAGATAGACCAAAAAGTGCAGGCTGCCGGAGCACGCGTATTGGGACGCCTGGCCGGAAATCTGATCGGGAGGGAGATTGAAAAGAGCATTAAAAAAATCACTCCGCTGGATGTCATTGACATTCGTCTGGGAGGGGTGGAAAAATTGGCCGATAATATTATGTCCGGCGGCAATACCGTTTCAGCGGAGAGCGGCGGGAATTCCGATATCACCGGAACCAGCCTATTGCAGGATACCCAAATAGACGTGGGCAAGTATCTGACAGATGATCTTTTTTTAAATTATCGGGGAATTTTAAAGGACCGCGGGGAGGAGAAGGGCGGATTGGCCTGGCAGTCCTACCTGGGCTTGGAATACAACCTCGATTCTTCCAAAAAATTCAAGATTTACAAAAATTTTGATGTGGATTCCGATCAGGAGTTGTTCTGGGGCATCGAGGGGCGGGTGCAATTTGAGGGCTGGAATCCTGAAAAAGACACCAAAGAGGAAAAGACCGTTTTACCCACAAAATCCCGGCCTTTGTTGCCGACCCCCACTCCGATAATACACCAGAATATCATGAACTAAATCGGCTCCCGCGTGTCAAATGCATTGACGGATGACGAAATACCGTAAATGCTTTCACCTCTTGTAGAACCAGGCACAGATTTTCGGCACTCTCGGATTCTGTGCCTGGATTTTTATTCCCGGCCTGGACTTGGCGCCTTTGCCGGATGTGCATGGCTATATTACGGGATCATTGAGATTAACTTGACGGCGTATGGGACTTTTGATAGAATCGGTCGAATTTTTAACCTCTGCTTGCAGGATTTGGCGCAAAAACAAACCGCTTGTGGGCTTTGGTGTAAATATAAACAGGACATAAAATCAGGAAGCGGGAACCCGGTTTTTTACCGGGGCGGTCCATGAAATGGAGGAAAGACAGCCTGTGTTTTTAAGGCTTTTTAAGATATCCGTCTGCCAAATTGCGCTTGCCGTTTTGTTTTTCTGCCAGGTTCTGGCTGCCAATTTTGACCAAAAGATCATCTCGGACATCCGCGTGCAGGGAAACCAGACCATTGCCGGGGAAGACATCCTTTCCTGGCTGAAAGTCAAAACCGGCACCGAAGTCCAGGACGCAACCATTGTCGTCCATCACGACCTCAAAAACCTCTGGGATACCGGAAAATTTGAAAACATTTCTTTTTCCTTGATCCCTTTATCAGACGGGACCGTCCGGCTTTTACTTGCGGTCCAAGAAAAACCTTTGCTGCTGAAAATTCATTTTAAGGGCAATCAGGCCTTTAATGAGAAAAAATTGCTGGAGGAATCGGGGTTGGCGGAAAGAATCCCTTATGACTCTTTTGCCGTCGATACGGCCATTAAAAAAATAGAGAATTTTTATAAGGAAAAAGAGTACTATCAGGCTGTCGTCACCCAGGAGGTGCAGCAGCAAGACGGCGGTGTTGTCCTTTCTTTGGATGTCCATGAAGGCACGAAAGTGAAAATTACCAAGATAAAAGTCACGGGCAACCAGGCATTTTCCGAAGGCAAGATCAAAGGCGTCATGGAGACCAAGGAAGCCGGCTGGTTTGTCGGCGGTATTTATAAAGAGGAGACCTTCATTGAAGATTTGAAAAAAGTGCTTTGGTACTATTCCATGGAAGGATATTTAAAGGCAAAACTGTTTGGATTTGGCCTGCAGGATCTGGATCTTAAACGCCAGGAAATTATTCGCCGGGCCTTGTATGTGGATGAGATCAAAAAGGAAATGACCATTACCCTGGAGGTGACGGAGGGCATTCAGTACCGGGTGGCGGAGGTTTCCATCAAGGGCAATATTATTTATTCCGAAGAAGAACTGCTCAACCGTATGGAACTGAAAAAAGAGGCGATTCTCAACCGCCTGACTTTTGAAAAGGATTTGCACAGCATCCGGTTGGCGTATTCGGAAAAAGGGTATATTTTCGCCGATGTTTCGCCGGAAATGGAATACAACGATGACGATGGCGCAGTGTTGATTACGGTTATTGTGCGTGAAGGAACCATCGCCAGGGTCGAGCGGGTGGATATCCGCGGCAATACCATAACCAAGGACAAAGTCGTCCGCCGGGAAATTGTGGTAAAACCGGGCGAACCTTTTGATTCCCGAAAAATTGAGCGCTCCCGCGAAAAAATAACCAATCTGGGATTCTTCCAGGATGTTAAAGTCAACACCGAACCAGGCTCTTCTCCCTCGGAGCAGGTCTTGGTTTTTGAAGTGGACGAACGGCATACCGGCACGATCAGTCTGGGGGCCGGCTATTCCTCGGTGGATTATCTCATGGGTTACTTGCAGTTAACCCAGGCCAATCTTTTCGGCAACGGCCAGTCCGTGAGTCTGCAATGGGAATTGGGATCCCTGCGCCAGAGTTGGCAGATGTCTTTCACCGAACCCTGGCTTTTTGATTCGCCTGTTTCTTTTGGCGTGGATGTATGGAACATCAACAAACACAGGGGGTATGCCGGTCAGAGCTACGATCTGCTCTCCCAGGGCGGAGACATCCGCCTGGGCAGGCGCTTCACCGACCAATGGAAGGGATACCTGACCTATAAGCTGGAGAGCAATGAATACTCAAATCTTGACAGCTCGGTGGCGGATGTGTTTGCGGAAGGGCGCAGCGATACGAGTTCAGTGATCCCCACGCTTATTTACGACTCGCGCGATAATATTTTTGATCCCAGCAAAGGGCAGTATCAGCGTTTATCCGTGGAAATTGCCGGAGGAATATTGGGCGGGGATAATAATTATTTGAAATATAATTTTGACACGACCTATTACCTGCCGCTGATATGGAAAATTGTCCTGGCCCTTCACGGCGAAACCGGATATGCACATGGATTTGAATTTGGTGTGACCGGGTTCACGGATGTTCCCCCCAACGAGAGATACCGTCTGGGCGGCACGGATTCGGTGCGCGGTTACGGGGAGGGTGATTTTGGCAGCGATCTGCCAGGAGGAGGAGGCCGGTTTAAAATTGGCAGTAATGTTGAACTGCATTTTCCCATCATAGGCCCGCTTAAAGGAGTGGCCTTTTTTGACGCCGGCAATGTTTGGAGCGGCATTGAGCGAGGGGATAATCTGGACCCGGATGACAAGTTTTTCCTGGATTACCCTTCTTTGTATAAAGGCGCTGGTGTTGGTTTCCGGCTTACTGTCCCTGGAACCGTTATTTTAATCCGCTTTGATTTTGGCTATCCCCTTGATTCAGATCCGGACGGCACCCCGCCTTCCCTGCAGTATCACTTTAACATTGGCAATATTTTTTAAACATGATATATACATGGGATTAGGGAAAAAAATTGAAGGAGGAAATAATGATGCGGAATAAAGCAATGCTCGGCTTTTGGCTGCTGGCGGCCGTTGCGGTTTTGGGACTGTCAACCTCGGCTTGGTCGAAGGTAGCCGTGGTGGACACGGCCAAAGTGGTTAAGGAGTACAAAAAAACACAGGAAGCGCAAACCCGCCTGGAGAAAGAACTGGAAGATAAAAAGAACGAACTGAAAAAAATGAACGAAGATCTGGAAAAAGAAAAGAACGATTTGGACAAGCAAAAGGGCATTGTATCCGAAAAAAAGTACGAAAAAATGGCGGAAAAATTTGAAGGAAAACAGGATATTTTCCGGGAAAAATACCGGGAGACGCAAAACGCCCTGATGAACAAGCAAAGAACACTGTTGGAAGGCATCGTCAATGACGTCAAGACTATCGTGGAGGAGATCGCCAAAAAGGAAAAGTACGACCTGGTGCTGGACAAGGAAACAATCCTCTATTATAACGGCGATGATATCACCTACAAGGTGCTGGACAGGTTAAACGCAAAATAAATTCCGCCGGGAATGATCTGCGCGGCGGTAGGGATGCTGCCCATGGGAACGGAAAAAAGCTTAAAGGAGCTGGCGGACTATACAGGGGCTTTGTTGCAGGGGGAAAACGCCGGGGACATTGTCATATCCAAGGTGGGGGCGCTGGAACAGGCGGATTCACAAACCATCAGTTTTCTGGCGAACAAAAAATACCGTGATCAGCTTAAAAATACCAAGGCGGCTGCGGTTATACTGCCGCCGGACACGCCGTATGGCCGCCCCTGTTTGTGGAGCAAGAATCCGTATCTTGATTTTGTCAAGATTGTCTATCTCTTCGCCCCGCGGGAACCGTCGCCGCCCCCGGGCATTCATCCTACCGCCTACGTGGATCCTGAAGCGGTCATCCATGAAGGTGCCGCCATCGGCCCTTTGTGCGTGATTGGCAAAGGCGCGCGTGTCGGCCAGGGCACGGTGCTGGTGGCGCAGGTGTTCGTGGGGGAGGCATCGACCGTGGGCGATGATTGCCGCATCTACCCTGGCGTGATCATCAGGGAAGGGATATCCATCGGCAATCATGTCATCATTCATCCGGGCGCGGCGATCGGGGCGGACGGCTTCGGCTTTGCTCCGGATGGCGAAAAATACCTGAAAATACCCCAGATCGGAAAAGTGGTCATTGAAGATGACGTGGAAATCGGCGCCAACACCACCATCGACCGCGCTGCCTTGGGGGAGACCCGCATACAGCGGGGAGCCAAGCTGGACAACCTTATTCAAGTGGCGCATAACGTCTGGATCGGGGAAGACACCGTGGTGGCGGCGCAGGCAGGAATAAGCGGCAGTACGAAAGTAGGCAAGCACGTGATGATAGCCGGGCAAGTGGGAACCCAAGGGCATATCCACATCGGGGACAATGCGGTATTGGGCGGCCAAGCGGGTATTACCCGGGATGTCGCGGCCGGGGTTTTTGTCTCCGGGTATCCGGCGCGTCCTCATCAGGAGTCCCTGCGCCTTCAGGCTGAAACCGCCCGGCTGCCAGAATTGCGCAAGCGCGTAGCGGACTTGGAGTCCCGGCTGAAGGAGTTGGAGAAATCATAAGTATGGTTACTTGCCAGCGGACCATGGCCGCAGCCGCCACTTTGTCGGGAGTGGGATTGCATACGGGTACTCCTTCCACGATAACCTTTGCACCGGCCCCTGCAGACACAGGATATGTCATTATCCGCAAGGACCTTCCCGGGGAGCCCCAAATTCATCCGCGGGTGGAAATCGTATCGCAGACCGTGCGTGGAACCACGCTCAGGGATAAGGGGGTGGAGGTCAATACGATTGAACACATCCTGGCGGCAGTGTCCGGATTGGGGATTGATAATTGTTATATTGAGCTTGATACCCCTGAACCCCCGATCATGGATGGTTCTTCCCGTCCCTTTGTGGAAGCCCTCCTGGCGGCTGGTATCAAGGATATTCCGGGAAGCGAAAGAAAGAGCTATCGGCTGAAGTCTCCGATAGTGCTGCGCGACGGGGAAAAGGACATTGTCGCCTGGCCATATCCGGGGTTACGCATCAGTTATTTTCTGCAATATGACCACCCCTGGCTGGAATCCCAGAGAGTGGATGTTGATCTCACGCCGGAGACCTTTCAGAAATTGGTGGCCCCCTGCCGGACTTTTTGCATGGAGCATGAAGTGCAATGGTTGCGGGAGCAGGGGTTGGCAAAAGGAGGCACGCAGGAGAATGCGGTGGTCATTGGCAAGGAAGGCCCCGTCAATACGAGCCTGCGCCACCCACACGAACTGGCATTGCATAAAATCCTGGATTTTATAGGCGATTTGGCCCTTTTAGGCAAAAGAATAGAAGGCCATTTTGTCGCCAGACGCACGGGGCATGAAATGAACACACGTTTTGTGCACGCTGTAAAGGCACAAATGCAGCGCGAAAATACCGGAGAAAGGGGGGAGGGAAAATTGATTAT
This sequence comes from candidate division FCPU426 bacterium, assembly GCA_016929575.1. Lineage (GTDB taxonomy): Bacteria > Oederibacteriota > JAAXVQ01 > JAAXVQ01 > JAUVAV01 > JAFGIQ01. Next base: position 16,158 of record JAFGIQ010000148.1, on the reverse strand, counting down.
TGAAGCCAGGGAAATAGAACAGATGCTGCCTCACCGCTATCCCATGTTGTTGGTGGATCGGGTGATTGATTTGGAAGTGGGAAAAAGGGTGGTTGGGATAAAGAATGTAAGCATGAACGAACAGTTTTTCCAGGGGCATTTTCCGGGGCATCCCATCATGCCGGGAGTGCTGATTGTGGAAGCCATGGCGCAATGCGGCGGGGTGCTGCTCATGAAAAGCCAGCCGGATGCGCAGGAAAAGGTGGTGTTGTTTATGGGTATAGACAATGTAAAATTTCGCAAACCGGTCTATCCCGGTGATCAGCTGCGTTTTGAGCTGGAGGTGGAAAAAATCCGCTCCAGGGTTGCGCGCATGCACGGCCGGGCCTTTGTCGGCGAGGATTTGGTATGCGAAGCGGATTTGATGTCCACCATTGTTGAACGGCAGTAAACAAAAACAAACGTTGTCGACCGCTGGCCGCCTAAAAACGGCGGGAGGTTTAAAGGAGGGTTCATTGTGGCTGTAACCATACATCCGACGGCAATCGTGCATCCCCGGGCGCAGTTGGGAGAGGATGTTGAAGTCGGCCCCGGTGCCATTATCGGGGAGGAGGTGCAAATCGGCGACCGTACCAAGATCGGGCCTTACGCCCTGGTTGACAAGTGGACGACCATGGGCAGGGAAAACAGGATTTTTACCGGCGCCATTGTCGGATCGGAATGCCAGGATTTGAAATACAAGGGAGAAAGATCCTTTTTAAAAATTGGCGATAAAAACACCATCCGGGAATATGCCACCCTCAATCGCGCCACCGGCCAGGATAAATGCACGGTGGTAGGGAGCAACAACTTGATCATGGCTTACGCCCATGTGGCACATGACTGCCGGATTGGCGATAACAACATACTGGCCAATGCCCTGGCCATGGCCGGGCATGTTACCGTGATGGACCATGCCAATATCGGCGGGCTGGTCGCCATTCATCAATACGTACGCATAGGCTCTTATGCCATTATTGGCGGCCACTCACGGGTGCCCAAGGACGTGCCGCCGTATATCATGTGTGCTGATTCGCCCTTGCGCATCGCCGGCATCAACAAAGTAGGTTTGGAACGGAAGGGATTCACCCCGGAGCAAATCGCCGTTATTGAAAAAGCCTACCGCCTGTTGTACCGATCAAAAATGAATATTTCCCAGGCCCTGGTAAAACTCGAGGAGGAGGCCAAGGGACACCCTGAAGTCGAAATGATGGTTCAATTCATCAAGGAATCCGAACGTGGCATTGCCAAATAAAAAACCAGACAATGTATGCGGCCTGATTGCCGGCTGGGGTGAATTCCCCCACTTGGTGGCCAGGGCGCTGAAAGCCCAGGGCAGGCAGGTGGTGGCCGTGGCTTTTCCGGGTGAGACCTATAAGGACCTTGAGCAACACGTTGACGACATCCACTGGATCAGCATAGGCCAATTGGGAAAGATGATCAGCATTTTTAAATCCGCCGGAGCCGGGGAGGCCGTCATGGCCGGCATGATCAGGCACAAACAGCTTTTCGCCAATATCAAGCTGGATCTGAAGGCTGTGGCGCTTTTAGCCGGCGTGAAGGATAAACGCGCTGATACCATTCTCAGGGCAGTGGCGGAAAAACTGGGGAAGGCGGGGATCAAACTTGTCGCCCCTTTGCCTTATTTGACGGACCACCTTCCCCAGAGGGGTGTGTTGACCAAAAGGCGCCCCACTCCCAAGGAGAAAGCCGACATCCATTTTGGTTACCGTTTAGCCAAACATGTGGCCGAGGCGGACATCGGTCAGACCGTAGTCGTCAGGGATAAGGCGGTGGTGGCCGTGGAAGCCATGGAAGGAACAGATGCCTGTATTTTACGCAGCGGAGAATTGACCAGAGGCGGGGCGGTCGTGGTGAAGGTGGTAAAACCGCATCAGGACTACCGTTTTGACACTCCTGTCATCGGCCCGCACACCATAGACGCAATGCGGAAGGCGAAAGCCGCGGTTTTGGCTTTCGATGCCGGTAAAACGCTCTTTATTCAAAAGGACAAGACCATTGCCAGGGCTAATGCCTATAAAATAGCGCTGGTTGCGGTGTAAACCGCCTTGCCGGCTGATGACCGGCTTGTGGAAAGCGCTAAAAGGCTGCCCCAATATAAATGCCGCCGCCAAAGATATACGTCAGCGCCAATAACGAGGAGGCATCCACCGACCGGGCAAAAGCATAACCAAAATCGACAAAGGTGCCCATCACTAAAAAGCCGCCGAGTACATCTTTATACCCGATTTCGAAATGGGCTGTTCCCAGTGTCATTGAAGTGTCCACGGTTTCACGGTTACGGGCGCGGTCTTCATAAGTTCCATAAAAAGAGATGTAATCACAACGCGGGCCGATATGAAAGCCTTCAGGGGCTTTGCCCCAGGGATAAAACCTGGCTGACAGTCCTGCCCCGTAACCATCCACCGAATAAATCCAATCATAGTCGTCGCCAGCCTCGTTTTCATTCTTGCCGCCTTTCCATTCCCAATCCGAGACAATATTGGAACGGATGGCAAGCCCCATACTGGAGGTGAAGGCTCTTTCATATTCCAAGGATATGTTTTTACCTGCCAAAGCCATAGGATTGAATAAAACCTGATTTTTTAGGGGCTCGGCCTCCGTATTCCTGGGCTGCAAAAAACAAAAAGTGAAGGTAAAGAGGAAGAAAAGGTGAAAGCCGAGGAATGTGTAACATAATTTATGCAAAAAACTCGAAAAATTGCATATCAACATATTGTGTCCGCCCTTTTAAGTGATAATTAAGCACATATCCATTATATAGTATTTAAAATATGCCGGCAAACAAAATTTTGTGTTTTTTTGTTTTTCTGCGCTTGACAGCATAAAAATAAAATAGTATAGTCACCACAATATATAGTGGTCAGACAGATTTCGCAGGGGGAAGCACAAAGTGCATTTTAAACGTCTGGAAATGCAAGGGTTTAAGTCATTTGTAGATTCCACAGCTCTTGATTTTGAGGCTGGGATTACCGCCATTATAGGTCCAAATGGATGCGGCAAATCCAATATTGTAGACTCCATCCGCTGGGTCCTGGGAGAACAAAGCGCAAAGTCATTGCGCGGCACACGGATGGAGGATGTTATTTTCAACGGGACTGACCAGCGCAAGGCCGTTGGCATGGCCGAAGTTTCCCTGATTATCGACAACCACGATAAACAGCTGAAAAGCGCGCATGAAGAAATAACGATCACCCGCCGCAATTTCAGATCAGGAGAAAGTGAATACCTCATCAATAAAGCGCCTTGCCGTTTGCGCGATATCCATGATTTGTTTATGGATACCGGCATTGGCACCAATTCCTATTCCATTCTGGAACAGGGAAAGATCGATCTGATCATTTCCACCAAACCCGCGGACCGGAGATTTGTCTTTGAAGAGGCGGCGGGGATTTCCAAATACAAGGCCCGCAAGGACGAATCCCTGCGCAAACTGGAAGCGGCTGAGCAGAATTATTTGCGCGTCAACGACATCGCCGTTGAAGTGCGCCGGCAGATCAACTCCTTGGAACGCCAGGTGCAAAAAGCACGCCGCTATCAGGCGCTCAAACAGGAACTGACCACCCTGGAAGTGACGCAGGGACGCCGCGACCTCAAGGAAAGGCGGCGCCATTTGAGGAAGATCGAGCAGGAATGGGAAGCACGCCAGGCCTGCATAGAAGAGAATGAAGCCGACCGCCGCAGCTATGAGCAGAATCTCCTGGCCTTGGCCCAGGAGCTGGAAACGGCTGAAGCCGGTCTGGCCCAGGCCAAAGATGAAGTCCATGCACTCCATGAGGAAATCATCACGGCTGAAAATTTCATCTCGTCGTCCGAGTTGAGGAAAAATGACCTGCTGATCAGCCTGGCCAGGCTGGACACTGAATTGGCCGCGCTGGACAACAAGGAAAGCCAGTTGCGCCAGCAAAATGCCGGCGCCCTCGAAGCCTGCGGGCAGAAGGAGCGCGAGCTCGAAAATTGCCGGCAGGCGCTGCTCCAGGAAGAAGAGCGGCTCAATGCACTGGAAAGGGGATTGAAGGAAAAAGCCGCTTTCATCCAGGACCAGCAGAACCGCCTGCTGGAGCTTGTGGATCAAATGTCAACGTTGCGCGGCACCCTTAAAAATCTGGAAATCCGGCGCGGAGAACAGGAACAACGGAGGGCCAAGCTGGAGTTGCAACTGGAGAATCTGTTGGACCAGAGCCGGGAAGTACAACAGGAAAAGGACGGCCTGGAGCATGAAAACCGTTTTATCGCCGACTCCCTGCACACCCTCAGGGCGGAACAAACCCAATTGGGTACGGAGAAAGAACGCCTGGAACAGGTTTTAAAAACCTTGAATTCCATGTTGGAGAGTTTCAACAAGACCATCACACAGCTGACTTCACGATTGACCTGGATTGAAGAACTGAAAAACGGTCTGGACGGCTATGAACTGGGGGCGAAAACCGTTTTACTGGCGCACAATGCCCAGCCGGAACGGTTTCCGGGCCTGGTCGGTCCGTTGGCCAATTTCATCCGCACAGAGCAAAAATACGAGTTCGCCTTTGAGGCCATGCTGGGGCACCGGCTGCAATATATCCTGGTGCAAACACAGGAGGATGCCCTGCAGGCCATGGCCTTCCTGCAAGAAGGAAACAGGGGGCGGGCAACATTCATTCCGCTGGATTGCTTCGCCGGCCCGGAGGCGGAAATGCCCGGGGTTGAAAATCCCACGACCGCATCCTGGCTGTATGCGCCCGGCACCTGCGGGTGGGCCAAGGATTTGGTCCGCGTGGACGAACGTTTCCGCGGGATCATTGATCGGCTGTTGGCGCCGGTGGCCATTGTCCAGGATTTGGCGGCTTTGGAACAGGCGCGCCGGGCAGGCGCCCGCTGCACCCTGGTCACCCTGCAGGGCGAAATACAGACAGCCGAGCACTGGCTGACCGGCGGCAGTCAGGACATCATGGAAAAGGGCCTTTTAGGCCGCGAACGTGAAATTGAAGAATTGAAAGCCGAATGCGGCATTCTGGAAAAGAATCTGGCCCAAACCCAGCAAGAGCAGGCGGATACGATCAGGCGTCTGGAGTCGACCAGCGGCGGTTTGGAGACAGTGAATGCGCAATTGCACGAGCTGGATATCAAAGCTGCCCAAACGGAGAAATCCCTGGAGCGGGTTCATGCGCAGCACGATGAAATGCAAAGGCAGACCGCAGCCGCGCAGGGAGAGCATGCCCAAGTGCAGGATATGCTGCGGCTGGCATTGGCGGAATACGACCGGACCGTCCAACAATTAAGGGACCTGGAATTGACGGACCGGCGGACCCAGGAGGAACTCACCAACCATCAAAGTGATATCGAGGCCATGCGCGGGGAGTATGATGAGCGGTCCCTGCGGGCCGGCGAGCTGCGCGTGCATTCAGCCTCCCTCGAACAGCAATTAAGCGGATTAAGCGCAGAGGCCGGGCGGGTCATGTCCGAGATACAAGAGTTGGCCGCACAAAAGGCCGAGAAGATCGCCACGGGCAAACGCGACCAGGAACGTCTGGCCGACTTGGATTATCAAGTGAAGGAAAAACAGTCGCTGCAGGAACGGCTGCACGGACAAAAACAAAACCAGGAAGGCCAAGTTGCAAACCTGCGTCAGCAGCGGGAGGAACTGATCACCCGGAAACAGGCACAGGATAAAACCCTGAGGCAAATGCAACAGCGGCTGGACGACAACAAACTGGAATTGCATCAATTGGAACTGGAAAAAACCAAAGTGCGCATGAACTTAAAGTCCCTCGAATCCTATCTGGTGGAAGAATACAAGCTGGATTTAACCATGGAAAAGGATGAGGAACCTGCCGCCGAGGAGGGCATAGAGGCGGAAGCGGCGGCAGCACCGGAAGAGACAGAGGCCAAGATCAAGGCCTTGAAGGATAAAATCAATTCCATGGGTTCGGTCAATTTGGTGGCCATGGAGGAATACGACGAGCTCGAACAACGCCACGCATTTTTATCCCAACAGTTGGGGGATTTAAGGGATGCCAAGGAAAACCTGCAGCGTTTGATCATAAAAATCAACCACGAAAGCCGTGAGCGGTTTGCTGCTACGTTTGTGCAAGTGAGGGAAAAATTCAAGGAGGTTTTCCGCCGGCTGTTTAAAGGCGGAGAAGCCGACCTGATCCTGGTGGATGAGACCAATCTGCTGGAAACCGGAATAGAAATCATTGCCCGGCCTCCCGGAAAACGCCTGCAAAACATCTCTTTGTTGTCCGGCGGGGAAAAGGCCTTGACCGCCATTGCCCTGCTGTTTGCCATCTTCCTGATCAAACCAAGCCCGTTTTGCATTTTTGACGAGATGGACGCTCCTTTGGATGATACCAATACTTTGCGTTTTGGACGCATTCTCAGGGAATTTGCCCAACGGTCGCAGTTTATTATCATTACCCACAATAAAATCACGATGGAAACAGCGGATGTGCTCTACGGCGTGACCATGCAGGAATCAGGCGTATCCAGTCTGATTTCCGTGAAATTCAAAGACCAGGGAAAAGAAAAATCCATTCAACCGGTTACAGCCATGACTGAGGAAGTTTCCTTGAATTAACCGCCCGCCGGCGACTCCCTTCCTGGCAATAATGTGACGAAATATATAAAGTAAGATTGACATATCAAATTAACACATGCTAGAATTTGATGAAAATAATGGGATAATATGTTTATTTTTGGAGGCTACGACAAAATGACCATACGCAGAGGAGCCGTGCTTTCACTGGTATGCATTCCAGTCATTTTGGGACTGGGTCTGGGATGCGGCAAACCGAGCAAAGAGAAAGAGATTAAGATCCAGTTTAATGTTTCGGGAAACGCCCAAACGCAGCAAAAAGCCGCCGAACAACAGCGGATTATCGCAGAACAGCAACAAAAGCTGGAGGAACTGCGCCGGGCCTTGGTTGATGCCAGGCAGTCAGGAGGCCGCACCTCACAAAAGCAGGTGGAAAAAATAAAGAAACAGATAGCGGCGGTTGAGGAAAAAATACAAGCCGCACCGGTTGCCGCCCAGCCTGAGAAGGCGGCAGCCCCTCAGGTTATCTCTTCGGCCAAAGCCACAGGCTGGGCCATGTTTCGACAAAATGCAGAGAGCCAACCGGCCTCCGGGACCCCCATCACCCCGCCCCTGGATTTGCAATGGAAACACCGCACCGGTGAAAAAGTCGATAGTTCGCCTGCATTGGTGGGTGGCGTTGTCTATATCGGTTCGGGTGACGGGAAAATATATGCCATCTCCGCTAAGGAAGGGCGGCAGATATGGGAAAAGGCCACCGGCGGTCCGATTTCGTCCTCGCCCTCCATTGTAGCGGGTAAAGTATATATCGGCTCCCAGGACTCCTATTTGTACTGTTTGGCCGCAAAATCGGGGGATCTTTTATGGCGCGCCATGACCGGCGGTGCCATCAGTTTTTCCAGTCCGGCAGTGGTGGGAGGAGTGGCGGTTATCGGCGCCATGGACGGCGCCTTGTATGCTTATAATGCCGGCAACGGCGCCTTGCTGTGGAAGAAGGCCCTGGATGGCCCGGTGGCTGCCAGCCCCAAAATTAAATCCGGGATCATTTATATCGGAACCCTGGGGGGGACTTTCTTTGCGCTGAATGCAGCCAGCGGGGAAGAAAAATGGAAATTTAAATCCGAAAGGCAGATATTCTCTTCGGCCGCGGTGGGTGATGACAAAGTGTTCTTCGGTTCTGATGACAAAAGCGTCTATGCCTTGAATCTGGATAATGGTGAAATTGCCTGGAAATGCGCCACCCAAGGATGGGTGTCCTCGTCGCCCTGCCTGGCCGGGAAATATCTCTACGTCGGTTCCAAGGATAAAAACCTCTATGCGGTCAACAGCCAGACCGGCGGGATCCGCTGGAAAGTAAAACTGAAGGGTTCGGTGCTTTCCTCGCCCGTGGAGTTTAACGGTATTGTCTATATTGGCGCGGGGCAGACGGTATACGCCTTGCGTGCCAACGACGGCAAGGAGAAGTGGAGTTATTCGGCCGGGGATGCGATCAATTCTTCGCCGATCATTGCCGAATCCTTGTTGGTCGTTGGTTCTGATGACCGCAGTGTATACAGCTTTACCTACATTCCTTAAGGAAACAAAGCGCTGATGGCAAAAAAAAACACCAAGACCAAGTTTGGTCTGACCTATAAAATAACCCTGCTGGTGATTTCCCTGGTCGCGCTGATCATGGTGGTGGTCTCATATTTTTCCATTTACCAGGAAGAGCTGCTGAAAAACAAAGAGATGGATCAGCGCATGACCGATGTGGCCAATATGATTGCCGCCTTAAAATTGATCGAACCGCTGGCCGGGGAACGGGTGGCCTGGCCGATCTTTCGTGAATTTATCAAAGTGGTGCGCAATCTGGATGAAAACATATTGTATATTTCCATTATAGGCAATGAAGGGGACGTGCGGGCCTTCACTGTCAATCCCGCAGCCGCCGCGGCTTTGGATCCCGCGCTGGAAGGCATGGACGAAACCGAGGAGGCATTGCAAAAACTGGTCCAGCATGAGTTTGTCCCCGGCAACACGGCCAAAATTTCAGGGGATATTATCGTAGAAGAGCGGCGGGTCGCCACTGTAAACATTCGTTTTTCCCTGCTGAGCTTGAGGCGGGAAATCATGATGGCGAAAGTCAGAAATATTTTACTGACCCTGGTGATGATGATCCTGGGGTTGGGCGGGGCGTTTTGGGTTTCCAAAACCATCACCCGCCCCATTGCCGAACTGACAGAAGCCATGGCCAGGGTGGCCAAAGGGGATCTCGGCGTCACCGCTGCAGTCAAAAGCAGCGATGAGATCGGGCTGTTGACGCAAAGTTTTAATTTAATGGTCCAGGAGTTGAAGGAAAAAGTACGGATCAAGGATGCTTTTGACGTCGTGGCCGACGAATTGAAGGAAGTGGAGAAAATAAAGGCGTCTTTTGAGCTGTATGTCAGCAACGAGGTGCAGGAAAGATTTGTGGACAGTTCGTCCATCCATTTGGAAGGCGAGGGCAAACGTTTCCCGGTGACCATTTTCTTTGCGGATCTTACCCAGATTGCGCAACAGGCCTCCACGCAGGACGCAGCCTCCCTGGCCTCGGCCCTGGAGTTGTATTTTCGCAAATTGATGTCGATTTTGTTTGAGTACGAAGGCCAGGTATATAAATTCACCGAGCATGTTTTTATTGCGGTATTTGGGATTCCCCAGCCCCATCAGGATGACGACCGGCGCGCAGTTTTATCGGCGGTCAACATTCAAAAAGCCCTGGCAGAAATGAACAAAAGACGGATGACGGAAAAAAAATCACCCCTGTATATTTCCCTGGGCATTACTTCCGGCGAGGCAATCGGCTCGCTGATTTCACCCCGCGGCATGGGTGCCATGGAAGTCGTGCGCGATTACCTGCAATTCACCCAAAAGATGAGCAATCAGCCTTTTTCCGTGGTGATGGTGGCCGGGGATATTTTCCGGCGCGTTACCAACCTGATACGGGGGGAAAAAGTGGAAGATTTGCAGATGCCGGATACAGGCGAGACATTGGAAGTGTATCGGGTGACGGGCGCAAAATTTTAAAACTGGAGCTTGGCTGTGAATGAAAATTATTACGAGATACTGGAAGTATATCCGGCTGCGACGTTGCAGGAGATTGAGACTGCATACAGGATGCTTTTATACAAATACCATCCGGATCATAATCCTGACCGGGCAGAATGGGCGCATAAAATGACGGCCAAAGTCGTGGAAGCGTTCCAGTGGCTCTCCAACCCGGAAAAGCGCAAACTGCATAATTTTCAAATATATTGCCAGGTGAAAAGAAAAGCGCCTGAACGCAGATTCATGTTTTTTCAAGGCAAACAGAAAAAACAATGGGAATTGTCAGTGGCGCACTTCAAAGCCGGGGTGATGCTTTTTGACCGGCAAAAAGCCAAAGCCATGGCCAAATTTCGGGATGCCGTCCTGCAATGGCCGAAATTTCCGGAGGCGCTGTATAATATCGGCTTATGTTTGGTGGATATGCATAAATATGACGAGGCCCGCAACTATTTTAAAAAGGTCATGGGCCTGAATCCCAAAGACCAGGAGATACACCGCACGTTGAGAAGGCTGGATGAATTGAGCAAGAAGTAGCCTAACGGGGAAGGCGATTCATATGTCTAAAATAATCGGCATCGATTTGGGCACCACCAATTCCTGTGCTGCCATCATGCAGGACAATGACCTGGCCATTATTCCAAATACCGAAGGCATGCGCACCACCCCCTCGGTGGTGAGTATTATGAAAAACGGCGAGATCGTTGTGGGCGAACCAGCCAAGCGCCAGGAAGTCATCAATCCGGAAAGCACCATTTTTTCCATTAAGCGCTTCATGGGGTTGAAACTGGATGACCCGTCTGTCACCAAAGACAAGGAACTCATTCCGTACAAACTGGTGGCAGCTGCCAACGGCGATGTCCGGGTGGAGGTGCACGGCAGGCAATATTCCCCTCCGGAAATATCTGCCATGATTCTGGGTAAAATGAAACGTGACGCCGAAACCTTCCTGGGGGAAAAGATCGAGAAGGCGGTCATTACCTGTCCGGCGTATTTTAATGACAGCCAGCGCCAAGCCACAAAAGACGCCGGGAAAATAGCCGGGCTGGATGTTTTGCGCATCATCAACGAGCCCACGGCCGCTTCCCTGGCTTCGGGTTTTGACCGCAAAACCAAGCGCAAGATCGCCATTTATGACCTGGGCGGCGGTACTTTTGATATCAGCATTCTGGAATTGGGCAACGGCGTCTTTGAAGTCAAATCGACTTCCGGCGACACCCATTTGGGCGGCGATGATTTTGACCAGAAAATCATAGACTGGCTTATTGAGGATTTTATGAAAAAGGAAAGACTAGACCTGCGGCAAGACCGGATTGCACTGCAAAGGCTTAAGGAAGTGGCGGAAAAAGCCAAATGCGAACTTTCCGATAAGCCGGTGGCTGAAATCACTTTGCCGTTCATTGCTTCTGACAGTTCGGGACCGAAACATTTAAATGCCAAACTGACCCGGGCCAAACTGGAGGATTTGACCAAAAAGCTGGTTGAGATGACCATTCCTCCCTGTGAACAGGCGCTGCATGATGCGGGCTTAAAACCGCAGGACATTGACGAAGTGGTGCTGGTAGGCGGGATGACGCGCATGCCGAAGGTCCGCGAGACGGTCAAGAAGCTGTTCAACAAGGATCCGTATCCCGGCGTCAATCCTGATGAAACGGTAGCCGGCGGCGCCGCCATCCAGGCTTCGGTTTTAAAGGGAAACATCCGCGATATCCTCCTGCTGGATGTCACGCCTTTCTCGCTGGGCATTCGCACCGAGGGGGGCATGATGTCCAAAATCATAGAGAAGAATTCAACCATTCCGGTGCGCAAGGGAGAAATATTTTCCACTGCCAAGGACAACCAAACTTTTGTGCGCATACAGGTATACCAGGGCGAAAAGCCCATGGCGGCGGACAACAAATTGATCGGAACCTTTGACTTGGTGGGCATTCCGGCTGCTCCACGTGAGGTCCCGCAGATCGAGGTTTCCTTTGATGTGGATGCAAACGGTATTGTCCGTGTTTCAGCGACAGATTTGGGAACTGGGAAAGAGCAGGCCATCAAAATAACCCCCAATTCCGGTCTGACCGAGACCGAAATCACCCAGTATGCAAAGGAACAGTCAGAGGCAAAAATAGTGGCCAAACCCGAGGCCGCCAAACAGAAAAATGTTGAGTATGACGAAGTCACCAGCGATAAGCCGGCCGACGAAGCCGAACTTCGCAAAACCAACAAGAAAAAGGGCCTGTTTGGCCTCTTTGGAGGATAATTATTTTTGCCTGCAGGCATGACCCCAAAGGAGTAACGCCGGCATTGGGGAAATTCACATGGAACATGAACCCATCCTTGCCCCAAATAGTTTGCATAGCATCAATGGATGTGTTGATGCTCGCGGGTGGCCAGGTATACCATTGGCTGCAATTCTGTAAAAACACCATAGAATAACGGCAAACAGTATTTTGCTTCCGCGCGCAGGTGGCATTGTCTGTTGCGGGTGTCATCAGCGTCAATTGCTGGTTTTGGGGGTGGCGCTTCCCATGAGACATGATGGCGCGGATTTCAGCAGACCGGATAGTAACAGTTTGAAACCTCTGAAAAATTGATTGCAAACGGATGTTTGGTATGGGCCTTCGCCGGACGGCCGCCAGTGGGTGGGCGGCCTCGGCAGCGAAAAAGTAGCAATACCAGTCTTTTTCGCTGAACGCCGTCTCATCCCCATCCCAAACATCCATTCAGGCGGATGGCTATAAAATCTTTTTCAGAGGTTTCAGTTTTTCAGAAATTAATTTGGACACATGTGGGGATATATCATAAAATAGAGAAAAGTATCGGCTGGAGAAATATTTAAAAAATCAGACGGCATCAGTTTACTGATTTCCTGGCAGGAGGGAAGGATATGGCGACCGGCAAAGGGCATCGCATCGGCGAAATGCTCCTGGATGAAGATATTATTAGTCAGGAACAATTAAAGGAATGTTTGCAGGAACAAAAGGTAACCGGAGAAAAAGTGGGTGAAATATTGGTCAGGAAGGGATATGTGACCCTGGAAGTCCTCAATGCTTTTCTGGGGACCCAGATGGGAGTGCCGTATATATCTCTTTCCGAGATGCAGAATATTCAACCCGCCTTATTAAAACTCATCCCCGAACAATTGATGCGCACCCAGAATGTCATCCCGGTCAGTAAAAAAGGGAACACCCTGCTTTTGGCCATGGCTGATCCGACCAATGTCTTTGTCACCGATGACATCAAAATGACAACGCGCTGTGATTTGGAATTGCGGTTTTCTTCGGAAAAAGAGATTAAATCCGCCCTGGATAAATATTTCGGCTACCGCGAGGAAGATACCGGTGAACTGGTCAAAGCTTCGGCCATGGATGATACTTTTGGTTCGGCGCCCCAGGGCATGGCAGCCGGCAAACCGGCACCGGCCGCGTCCATGCATACGCCCCCAGGCGCTTCTGGTTTAAATGCCATGGCTTCCGCCGCTTCCGCCGCCGCCGCCCATGCCGACAACACTCCCGAACCCGTTTCCGCCATTCCCACTGCCACCGCCATGGGCGCGGGAGATACGCCGGTGATCAATTTTTTAACCAGCGTCTTGGTGGAAGCCAATAAAGTCGGCGCCACGGACATACACTTTGAACCCTATGAGAAAAATTTCCGCATCCGTTGGCGGATAGACGGCATTTTGCAGGAAGTCCAGTCGCCTCCGCGGTCATTGGCCAATGCGCTTTCCACCCGCTTGAAAGTCATGGCGGAAATGGACACGCAGACAAAAGGACAAGCCCAACAAGGGCGCCTGAAACTCAAAATACCGGGAAAAGACGTATCCATGTCGCTTTTAATTGCGCCCACCATGTGGGGGGAAAAAGTTGTTTTACATATCATGAACACCGAAAACGCCATATTGGATCTGGATAAGATCGGCATGGAACCCGGGCAATATGATCTTTACCGGAGAATTATTCAGCAACCGCACGGTTTGATACTGATCACCGGACCGAGGCAGAGCGGGCGTACCACCACTGCTTATGCGACTCTCAACGCCTTAAACCAACCAACCCGCAATGTATCGGCAATCGATGAAAACATTGACTACTCGCTGCCGGGCATCAACCAGGTGGTGGTCAACGAACGACGCGGGCTTTCTTACCGTGCAGGGGTGCACGCCATGTTGGCGCAGGACGCGGATGTATTATTGGTGGGGGAAATCACTGACCTGGAGATCGCCCGCATGCTGTTGGATGCGGTGCCCTCGGGACATCTTATCATTTCCACGCTGAATGCCAACGATCCGGTTTCGGCAATACAATACATGGTGAACATGGGCATCGAGCCTTATCTGGCGGGCGTGGCCCTGACCTGCATTGTCAATGTCCGCCTGGTGCGGGTGGTGTGCCCGCAATGCCGGGAGACATATGAGGCCCCGCCGGAAATTGCCAAGTATCTTGGTGCTCAGGCCGGGCGCAAAGCCATGCTCACCCGGGGCCGCGGGTGTGACCAGTGTTCGCGTACAGGATACCGGGGAAGGCAGCCGGTATACGAGATTGTCCACATTAAAGAAGCAATACGGGATATGATCATCAACAAGGCCCCCGCAGCGGTCATGAAAAAGGCCATTGCGGATACACCGGGATTCATTTCCTTAAAGGTGGAGATGGCGAAAAAAGTGCTGGCGGGAGTCACCTCCTACGACGAACTCCTGCGCGTGGCCAGTTGAGCCGCAGACAACTGCTGCATGCCAGCAGCGGCGCAAAACCAAGGCCTTTGCTGGGTTGCTGTTTATGGAAAAATATCCCTTCAGTTTCCTACGCCGCATGATTCTCTTTCACATTCCATGTCTGATTGGCTTATTGCCTATTTTTGCTTTTAACGGGCTGGAGGTTTAGTTGATGACCAAGCGTTGGATTTTCCCCTCGCCCATAGGGGATGAAAAAATAAAGTCCCTGATGCACGCACTGGATGTATCGCCGCTTACAGCGGCCGTGCTGGCGAATCGCGGATATGACGGTGAAGATGCCAAGCATTTCTGGGATGCCACGGGTTTGCGCTTTAGGCATTTCACCGATCTGCCCGGAGCCGCGCTGGCTGGCGAGCGGATTAAAAGCGCCATTCAGGCCAAAGAGCAGATCATGGTTTTTGGCGATTATGATGTCGACGGCATTACTTCCGCGGCCATGCTGGCGGAATTCATCCGGCGCCAAGGCGGCGGTTGCGGGGTCTTGCTGCCCAACCGTTTGCTGGAAGGATACGGATTGAGCCAAAAGGCGGTGGCAGGCGCCGTACAGGCGGGGACAAGGCTGCTGATCACGGTAGACTGCGGCATAACCGCGCAGGAAGAAATCGCTTATGCCCGCCGCCAGGGAGTGGACGTGCTGGTCGTCGATCATCACGAAGCGGGCGAGGGGCTTCCGGAGGCAACCGTTATTGTCAATCCAAAAGTGACGGGTCCGGAGGAGATGAAGATCCTGGCAGGGGTTGGAGTGACGCTGCAGGTAGTGAGGGCGGCAGCGCATGCACTGGGGGAACAAAACGAGGAGCATTTGCGCAGGTACCTGGACTTGGTGGCGCTGGGTACGGTGGCAGACGTTGTGCCGCTGACAGGAGAAAACCGTTTGCTTACCCGGGCCGGGCTGGCAGTCATCAACAGGGGACAGCGCCTCGGTTTGCGGGCTTTGGCGCATGCGGCCGGGTTGGGACCAGGAACCATGACCTCGATGGATCTTGCCTTCCGCTTGGCGCCGCGAATCAATGCCGCCGGGCGTCTGGGTGACGCCCAAGCTGCTTTTGATCTGCTCCTGACCCAGGATGCGGAAACCGCGGAAGCGCGGGCACGATTTTTGTGTCAACAAAACAGCAAACGGCAAACACTGGAGCAAGATGTGCTGGAAAAAGCCGAGTTACAGATACAGTCCTTGCACTCCCTGCCGGAATTCCTCGTTGTACACGGCGAAGCATGGCCCATTGGTGTGGTGGGCTTGACAGCCTCGCGGCTTTGTGAAAAATACCAACGGCCGTGTTTTGTGTTGTGTGTGCAAAACGGGTTTGCCAAAGGGTCCGGACGAAGTGTGGAAGGCGTATCTTTGCATGCGGCGTTGAAACAGAATTCCAAATTATTGGAAAACTGGGGAGGGCATGATTTGGCTGCCGGCATTACCCTGGCTGTCGGCAATATGGAGCGCTTCCAAGAGGCAATGCAAAAGTATGCCGGAGAACGTGGGCGGGCTGAAGACAGGCAGCCGATGCTCAAAATAGACGCCTGCACGACTTTAAAAAGCCTTAATCCGCGGTTGGTACGTGAATTGAAGCGCTTTGAACCGCACGGATTCCGGAATGCCAGGCCTTTGTTCGCCTGGCCGGGACTTCGGGTCTGCCTGCCGCCGCGTGTGGTCGGGGAGAAACACCTGAAATTCAAAGTGGAAGATGAGAAACGGCGTGCATGTGATGCCATTGCTTTCGGCATGGCCGCCCGGGCGGAGGAAATAGAGATGAATAATTTGGTTGATATTGTCGGGCATGCATCGGAAAATGTCTGGAATCAAAATACCACGCTCCAGATA
>JAFGIQ010000147.1 GCA_016929575.1 candidate division FCPU426 bacterium | reverse complement strand
TGGGCTCTTCCCAGAGGGGCGCCACATATGGCACAATGCCCTTTTCTCCGAAGATAGAGGCCGTGGGGCCTTGCAATTTTATTTGCTTTGTATCTGTTGCCGCCAGGTCTTTCTTTACGCCGTCCAAGCAAATCCGCAATAAATATTTCCCGACTTGTTGCTCCTCTGCGCTCTCCTGGAAAAGATAGGTCTTGGCAATCCAGTCATAAGGATTACTATAATCCAAACGTTGCAGCTCATGAATCAGCATATCGCGCTCTGCTTCATCATGCCACTGGCGGCTGAGAATGACTTTTGCCAACTCTTCCATCCACTGTATTTTCTCAGCGGAAAGCGGCACGGTATTTGTCGCCTTTTTACTCCTCAGGTTTGCCAGCAACGCCTTGCCATTATAATCGCTCTTCGCCTTTTCCGCATTTCTCAGTTTGTTCACGATGCTTTTTAAGACCGGCCACACCCCCAGCTGGGAATAACGCTCCTGCAACAGGGCCAAAAATTTCTGCAGGCTTCTGTATGGACCTAAAATGCCGTCCAGCAGGCGGTAGGCGGTTAAAACCAGGATGTTTCGAAGCCGCATGGGAGTTTCCAAGTCAATGGTCCGTTGTACTTCTCCGATGGCAGCCAAAACGCCGTCATCATGTTCTTCGAGGATTCTTGCTTTGATTAAATTGTCAGCCCAGCGCCGGTTTTCAGGCGAGACGCTTTGGAGAATAAACCTTCGGCAGGCGCGGAAGGCTTCCGTGCGCCAGCGGGCCTCACCCATGCCAGCCAGGCTCGCAAGCACCTGTTTTATTGCCCCTGTCTCTGCCAGTTCGAAAATATCAGTATGATTCCAGAGCTGTTGCAGCCATTTATCCGTTCGCGCCCTCTGGCTCGGATGACTTTGCAGTATGCTTTGATAGGCGGTTAAAAAGCCGGGCAGACACTTGGCTGCCTGCTGAGAAGAAAGGCTCTCAAGGACCATTCCCAAAACATGAGCATCCCGTGCTTGTTGGCGGCGCTCAAATTGTCCCGGATCTTTTTGTGTGCCTTTGGTAATATCAGGTGCAGGCGTTTGTCTTGGGCGCGAAAAACGTTCCAACAAAGCTTGTGTTAATCTAAGTTGTTCCTGGTCATCCCAGGAATTGACTATCTCCAGCGCTTGAGGCAAAAAGGCTGTATCTATTTGATCAAGCAACTCCCTTTCGCCGCGAACTTTGGGGATATCCTGTAAATAATACTCAATTCGGCCGTCAGGCAGCACGGTCCTGCGTATGAGGGGTTGGGATGCAGCCAGCTTTTCCAAAACCCGGTGAATGATAGCCCGGTATGGCGTCTGCAGCGTCCAATAATAGCGGTAATCTTTCACCAAATCCTCAAGGGTGATGGTTTGTCCGGCTTGCAAGGCATGCTGGGCACGTTTCTTTATCGTGCCTTTAAATAAATTATTATAAACAAATTCCATCCAGAAGAACCCCATTATAAAATTCGCAATCCCAATACCAAATCTAAACATCATTGGCTGGCTAGAGGGCTGCCGCCAGATTTTTCCAGTGCTTGACATAAGTGCTTTGCCCAAGTCGCGGCTGAATTTAGGCCACGCTTTCCCCCCCAGCCAGGGTAAAATCATAGGCCCTTCCCACAAAACCTCTAGATTTCCTTGCCGGTTCACCAAACGCACTCCGTATTTCTCTTCCAGGCCAAAACGGATGGACATGCCTTCCGGCTCCCAGGCAATGCGGCTAATATAGTCAACTCGATATCCAGATCTGAAAAACTCCTGCAGCACATTACGCTTGTCGCGCATTTCGCGGTACAGCGCATCTTGGGGCGCAATGGTTTTGCTTCCCTGCCGTGGATCCTGGTAGGAAAGCTCTACGGTTTCGGCATCACCCTGCTTAGAAAAAGTAACTTCCTTGACAGCCGGATCGATCGGTTGAAATTGCTTCAGCACCAAACCTGCTATGTCTCCCCGGAAGGGCATGCCCGGCAACACACTGAGCATGCCGCGCGCAAGGTTCTTGGATGATTTTATGGCAGCCAGCCTGGCAGCAGCTGCCGGCTGTTCGCGGCGCAGGCGTTCCCAGATCACAGGATCGACCTGGCCTTTTGGCCAGGAAATGGGTTGCATCCCGGCTTTTCTTTTTAAATTTTTTCTCACTTTCCGGGGAATGGCTTTGAACCACGTTAGATAGGCCTGCCTGTCCTTTTTCAAGTCAGTAAAGCTGGTATGAAGCGTGGGATATTCAGTCTGCCAGTACTCTTCCAACAAGGGATCCAGCATCGTGTCGCGCAACGCTTTTCCCAAGCGCCAATACCTGACAAGGGTCATAGAAAAATAAACACTGCCAAACATCCCCAAAAGACCTAGCAGGGATGGTAATACCCCAGGTATAGAGCCTACTAAAACAAACACGGCAAAAAAGCCTGAGAATAATATTCCGGATACCCAAGTAAAAAGGTCAACCTCAGAAGGCTTGACACCCTGTGGTTGTAAAGGTGTGAGTGATTTTTTGGCTGGTTGGCGCCATCCGTATGCTTTCTTGCTTTCCTCCCCGCGCATGGCCGCTACCAGCATGTATTTGCCCAGGAATGTGGCCAAACGCGGGAAGCGTTTGTTAAACCATTGCGAGCGAAGTATGCGTTTGGTGAAAATGTTCCACACCTCATGCGCCAGCATGCCGGCCAGCAGTGCAATGCCCTGCAATGCCCACTGCGAGGCGTCAGGCGACAGCCACGCGCCCAGGGCCAGGGCTCCTATGTACATGCCGGTGAAGAGTATGGCGGGGATCAAATACTTGAAAAAATCCGCGAAGTCTTTTCTTTGCATGTATTTCTTTTGCAGGAACTTCCAGGGCAGCAGCGCTTTCCAGCCTATGGCCTCTTTTGCCCTTTTGATCCAGCGCACCACAATGTGCGCGCCGGCAAAGACAACAATGCTCCAGCCCAGCATGGCGGACACGGACTGCCAGCCCAGGGAGAAAAGAGCCTTTACGCTCAGGCCTTTCATCAGGGCCGGCAGGCCGAAGGTAAGGCCGCGGAATATGGGCTCTTCCCAGAGGGGCGCGCTGTACGCCTGCTCCTCGCCCAGGATCGAGGCTGTAGTAGAAGCCTTTACTTTCTTCCTCTCCTTGGTTTCCCCCTCCATGGTTGCTTTCACCATTTCATAGCCGGCTTGGACTGTCTCAAAAAATGCCGCCAGGCTCGGCCCGCGGGGCGTAAGCTGAATAGCAAGGCGCGCTAAAACTCCGTTATCGTCAAGATATCCGGAATTGTGATACTCCTCTCCGGCTGTGCGCGCCAAGGCGCGGATTTTTTCGGGTATGGCTTCATTCTCCATATTGGCGACCGCAAAAACCCAGGCCGGATCATTCCCCATTTTTCCCACCAGGGCTTGCTCAGGATGCGACGGATTGCTCAAATTCATGGAACCAGGCACTGCCCTGAGATTGCCTTCGCTGCGCAGGTCCATCACCATGCTTCCGGGGTGCCAGAAAAACATCTTATAGTTCCCGCGGCCGGCCTTGATCTCATCCGCTTTTTTCCTGACTTCCTGATACAGCGGGGAAGTCTCCAAAGCCTGCCGTACGGTGGCTTGATCCTTTGCCGACGCCAGCCCTTGAATGCCAAAATCTTCATCACGGGGATTCTGGCTCAAGGCCATGCCCAGGTTCCGCCATATCTGTTGCGAATCAGAAAAATGGGCATTATCCTGCACTGGCGGCCGTTTATCCGGATCCAGCGAATACGTGCCGTCCACCACCACGACCATGGCATCCCGTTCCAGAATGCGCTTTAAGTCAGCAGTGGACAATAGTTTTGCATCGTCTGTTTCAGGATGTACCCCATGCATGGCTGCAGGATGGTCATGGGCATAGCTGGAACCGGCTTTGGCGCGGATGATTTCCACGCCCTGTTCCTGCAATTCTTTTTCAATGGCCATGGCCGCCACCCGGCCATAGGTCAAATTCTCAATCACGACCAAAGGCCTTCCCTGTTGGTCGGCCACAGCCTTTAATTGCATCACAAATTGTTTCAGGCGCCAGGCTTCATACGCCAGGAATATCATTTCCGCCTTTTCTTTGCCTGCATATCCGAATTGATTTCGCTGGGTTTGCAGCCATTGCATATAGTCTTTAAAGGTGATTTCCAACCCGAATGTATCCTGGCCCGCCGCTTCTTCCCGCAGCAGTTCATACCCCAGAAACTTGTGCGCCGGATCGCGGACATTAAATCCGCCCTGCCGTATTTTCTCCAGCTCCGCTCCTTTCCCTTCCAGGCAGCGGGCCTGGTCTTGCGGGGAAAGCGCCGCCAGATAGTCAAGCATGCCCTTCCTGTCTTCGGCCGTCGCCTGGATTTGTTGGGCCATCTTTTCGCGCGCAAGGCCGGCCTGCTGTTCAGGACCTGGTGTTTTTTGCCGGGCCCCCCCGCGCCTGCGGCCTGCCAGGGCTGCGATGAGATTCGTGCCCTCGTGCACGCCCATGCCTGCAAGCATGAGTCCCCACCAGGGCAGGGGCGTGAAGGCGAGCAAAATATTAATAATGGTAATAATCACGGAGGGGATCAAGGCTCCCCGGGCCGGCAGGCGCCATCCCTTCCTGGTGACAAAATGCATGGGCAAAAACACCGCGCCCCAGGACAGGATCCAGCCCCACTGGATGCCGTTGGCCAGTAAAAAGTCAAAGCTGCCGGTCCACAGGGCCACACCCAGGCCAATGGCGCCCATGATGACTGCACCCGCCGCCAAAGCCAGCTTGTTCTCCACAATAAAAGCCAGGCCGAAATCATAGCTGCGTTCGGCTGTGCGTTGGGCAAACCCGCGCTTTTGGGTCAGCCAGGCCACCATGCGTTCGCGGGTCAGGGGCCACAAGCCGCCGAAGTGGAAGCGCTGCTCTATGATGAAGTTGCTGATTTGATCCCCCACGCTGTCCTTCGTCACCTTGAACAAGGCCTCCTGCAGCAGTTCCTGCACGGCTGATGACAGCATGGGCTTTTCATGGGCAGGCGCCTGGTCTAAAACCTGCCTGAGGGCTGCCAGGGCCTCTGGAACCATGCTGTTGATGAGGGCTGTTTCTTCCTGATAAAGCCTGGCCAGGATACGCTGCGCGAAATTCAGGGCATGGGCGCCGGAAATGCTGCCGGATAGAATTTCGGCCCAGGCGTCCTCATAGGTTTCCTTCAGGGCCAGGGCGCGCTCGCCCGGGTTTTGGCTGCTGGCAGCCAGATCCAGCGCAGCTGCCGCCAAAACATACGCGTGGATCGCCCCGCCTTTTTCTTCCAAAAATTCCCTGGCCTCTTCATGCCTGGCAACCGGCGGCAGATCTCCGGGTTTTTCCGGCAAGACGGCGGCGCCGAGGTTTTGCCCGGATAAAAACGCCCACAACCGTTGATAGGCGTCTGTTAAAAGCAGCATTTTTTCCTGCTCTGGTTTTGCGTCCTCCGTTAATCCCGGCTGCAGGCTGCGTATTTGTCCGGCCAGATCCGCCAAACCCGCTGTTTCCAGCCAGTGTGACAGTACGGCCACATGTTGCGGCTCCAGTCCCATGCTGATCCAGGGGGCGCCCAGCATCATTTTTCGGAAAAACATCAGCAAAAAAATCCTGGCTTTACGCAGGCTGTTTTGCCTGTCCTGCGGGGTCCGGCGCTGGTCCTGAAACTCGGCTGCGGTGCGCGCCAGCAATTGCTCCACTGCATAAAGCGCTGCTTCGTCCTGCAAATCCAGCAGCCCAAGATCCACCACTATTGCTTCGCGCTCCTGCCGGCTGAGGGCCTGGCTGGCGCGCATGGCTTCCAGCTGATAGTGCTGGTCCAGCGGCAAAAAAAGCCGCAGCAGCAGCCGGCGGTACACATTCAGGACATTCAGGGTGTTCTTGGGATAAATCCCCAGTTCCACCACTTTTTTCATGCTGTTGAGCCTTTTCACAAACGCCGCATCATCATAAAAATCAGCCTCCAGCGGTTTGCTTGGAAATTGCGTCAGGCTCTCTTGCGCCAGTCTGAGATAATCGCCTTCCAAAACCAGGTAGGTCTCGGCCAGATACATGGGCTGGTCCTGCGGATCCACCGGCTCGTTCAGGCGCGTGGCCACATATACGGGCATGAGGTCTTTGGTTTGTTTTCCTGTCCAGTCCAGCGCCCGGACCTCGCGGTGATGCACTGCGTCAATATGGTACATGACCAGCTGCACGCCCCGGTCATCCGGGTATCGTTCCTCAAGCAAAAAGCCGTTGGGAACAAAATATTCCCGGTCCAACCTGTCGATGATGTCCCCTAGCTCGATTTCGCTTTCAATCTTTGCCCCGGCCTGCGCCTCCTCCTGCCCGGAAACAATCACTGCCTGCAGTTTGAGCACGGCTCGCTCCAGTTCGGCCAATAATCCTGCCAGGGTGGTCTGGTCCTGGCCGTCTATTTTTTCAGCCAGACGCGTCACGCGGCTGAGGTGTTTCCGGATCAGCCCGGCTGCTCCCGGCTTGGTCAGATCCTTCAGGTGCTCGCCGAAGGGGGCAAACGCTGTTTCCAGCCAGAGGAAAAGCTGTTTTTTCTTTTCCGGCGTGGCCCGGCTGCCAACTGCCGGCATGGGGCCGCCGAAAAAGTCCAGGTCAGCCACCAGCATCCCCGGCAGCCAGCCTTTTTTCACCGCATAATTCCAGGCCTCGTGCCCCACAAAGCCGGCAAGCAGCGCTATGCCGTGCAATGACCACTGTGAGGCCTCAGGCGACAGCCACGCGCCCAGGGCCAGGGCTCCTATGTACATGCCGGTGAACAACATGGCGGGGATCAAATACTTGAAGAAATCCTTCAGGTCTTGCCTTTGCCTGTATTGCTTTTGCAGGAACTTCCACGGCAGCAGCGCCTGCCAGCCTATGGCCTCTTTTGCCCTTTTTATCCAGCGCACCACAATATGCGCGCCGGCAAAGACAACAATGCTCCAGCCCAGCATGGCGGACACGGACTGCCAGCCCAGGGAGAAGAGGGCCTTCAAACTCAGCTTGCCCATCAGGGCCGGCAGGCCGAAGGCCAGGCCGCGAAACATGGGCTCTTCCCAGAGGGGCGCGGTGTACGCCTGCTCCTCGCCCAGGATCGAGGCGCCGGCATAGGCAGTGCCGCCTGTTCCAGAGGGCATGCCCGCGGGTTTCAAGGCGGTAAAAGCAGGCCCTGATTCAGGCGCAGCACTGGCCGCAGGCCGCGGCCGGCCTCTGATCCTGATGTTCGTGGTAAAATCCAAATCAGCAATGCGTTTGCCCGTGCCGGCCTCCCGTACAGTCAGCTTAACCCCGTCCATTTCCGCCGCATACCCTTCCGGAACCTGCGTCACTTTGTATTCCCCGGACTGCTGCCGTTCAATAATGATGGGTTGTTGCTTCCCTTGCACCCACACTTTGCCCGCCGCCTGATATACATCAAATCCGGGTTCCCGGAGGCTGTGCCACTGGCTGTCTCTATGGTTAAAAACCTGAATGGTGTCTGGAAGGAATACATCCTCTGCGAGGTGGAGGACCACCGGATTAATGACCAGATCCATTTCCAGGGGATGGGGGTTGTCGGGATAAAGGCGCTGGGCCAGGCGCAGGCGCCACAAAGCCAGGCTGTGCGCGATTCCCTGTTCCCTGTTGCGGAGCACATTGGTTTCCACGCTGCGCAGATGGTCCGGCAGCAGCTCAAAAACAAGTTCAATTTGGCGCATCACCCCTTCGGCTTTTTCCGGGCTGACATACACGAGCGTGGTTTTGTCCTGTCCCGGAGTGGCACGAAACAGCTGCAGCCGGATTTTTCCGCCAGGCGCCCGGACATTTTCCACTGTCACCCATTGGGGTGCTGCGGTGCCCTGATAAGGAATCCCTTCTGCCTCTGTCTCCTGGGATTGGAAGTATTCGACTTTTTCCTGTTCCAGGCCCGGCGCCTGGCTTGAAACCGTGGTGCCGGCTTGCCGCACCTGCTCCAGGGAAACCGGGCCTTCGGTGTTCCTCCAGCTGGCCAAAACCGCGGTAATGGTTTTTTTCTGAAAAATTATTTTTATCAGCCCTTTGGCCTGCAATCCCGCCAGCAGGGCTTCTTCTCCGGCGCTGATGAAAAAGCGGTCGAGGCCGAAGAGGCGCCGGGCCACGGGAAAAGCATGTACGCGCTGCAGCAGGCTTTTCTCCTGCGGGGCGAGGCTCCCCTCCTCCCACTGGCTGAAAAGCCGTGTCCGCACCTCGTGCTTGGGATGTCTGTATCCCAGCGGCAGGGCTTCGTGGAATTGAAAACCCGCGCCCGGTTCGTACACCACCTGGTAGAGCGGCTGGCCGCGCCGGTCTTTGGTGTTCAAATCCGCCTGCCCGTCCCCGGCGGATAAAAGCTCCCGGGGATCCAAATGCTTCACGCCGATCCTCAAAAAGCGGTCCTGCAGCCAGCGCCGGTATTCTGCTTCCTTGTCCGCGGGAATGCCCTGGTGAAGGATTTTCATTTCATCCAGATCATGGCCGATCATCCAGGTGTTTCTGGTGTAGGAATTGCTCCAGGAGATGATCCGGCGCAGGTTGCTTTCATACCCGTCCTGTTTAAGCTTGTCTATAAAATCCTGCAATACCGTTGTCACTTGTTGCGTTTGCCGCGGCTGCCAGTGGTCCAAAACCGGGATCTGCGCCGGCAAGGCTCCGCCAAGGAGCAGCAGGGTGTTTTGCATCGCCTGGGCTGCAATCCAGTCGGTTTCCTGTTGCAGCCGGGTTTGCAGCGCGTCAATCATCCTCCCGGCCATAACCGGTTCGCGCCTTTTTACTGCTTCGCCTGCCAGGCGCGCTGCCGCCTGCCCCCGCACCAGCGGATCAGCATGGGCCAGGGCGGCCACGACCTGCGCCGGTCCCGCCTTGGCCAGCGTGGCTTTGATGCTGTCATAGGAAACGAGCGCATCGCCTGTTGCCAAGGCTCCGGCCTGGAGCACGGGTGCTTCTTGCATGGCCATCACCTTGAAAAAAATCAACCCGGCCTGCTCCGGGCCGGGCCGGGCGTCAATCCAGGATTGTTGCGGCAGCCATGCGCGCAGCTCCTCCAGGGTAAAATCATCGGGCAGCTGGTCCAGGGCCTGGCTGATGTTTGCTCCTGCAAAGCGCACCGCCTCCTGGCGCGTCATGCGCTTGAATAAAGATCCCACATCGCAGCCAAAATTCACCTCCGCCTGCCCGGAAAGGGAAACCAGCAACACCATCAGCTTGAGGAATTTGGCGTACTGCCGGTAGGTTTGGTCCTGCTCTGCCAGCGCGCTGGTCAAAAAGCCGACGCCGCTGACAAAATCGATCTGGCGGTCAAAAACATCCAGATAGCGGCGGTATTCCGGTCCAAAAATATTTTCCACCATGCCAAACAGGCGCGCGCTTTCCCCGGCAGTCAAATCAGGCGCCGAGACCTGCCTCCTGCCCAGGCGCATGATCCGGTAGTGCGCGGAATCTGCCGCGATTTTTCGCATCCTGCGCCCAATCTCCACCAAGCCCTGCAAATCCTCGGGGGCCAGCCTGTTGGTTTGCGGATCAACGCCCATCACATCCATGGTGTTTTGGATCTGCAGCAGAATGACGGGCAGCCCTTCGGTCTGCTCCTGGAATTTTGCGGCGCGCAGCTCGCCTTGTATGGCCCAGCCCAGCCGCATGTGCGTGCTAATTTCCGCGGTTGCCAGCCGGACCACCTCGGGCGCAACGCCGCGCGCCTGCATGATCTGTCTGGCCAGTTGGGCGCCCCGGGCTTCATGCCCCAGTTCTTCGCCGGTGGCATAGCCGATGTCATGCAGGATCAATTCCCAACGCAGGGCCTGCTGCTGCGCGTATGGCAGGCGCAGATATTGGGCGCGCAAATTCCGCAGGTTTTCCTGGTATTGCCGCCTGACCTCTGCCGGCAGCTGCCCGGCCCCGGGCAGGCGGTCGGTAAAATAATCCAGGTCATTGGCCAGCAGCCGCTCAAAACAATGGATCACCCGCAGGATGTGCCCGGCGCGGGCAGTGTCCTTTTGCAGAATCTGGCGGAACTCCGGCAGGGTGCGCACATCCATAAAAAGATGCTGCCGGGATTGAAAAACCCCCGCCAGAAAAGTCAAGAGCATGGCGCCGGCCACGGCCGGCAGCACAATCCAGGCCGTGGTCAGCCCTGCCAGCAGGGCTGCGCCGCCGAACAGGACGGCGCCCAAGACCGCCGGCAGAATCTGCGTGGCAAAATAAGCTCTTCCCTCCCGCCGGTCTCCTCCCAAGTGCCGCAGCTCATGGCCGGCAATGCCCAGGCTGTATAAAAACGCGTTTTGCAGCGGGACCGGCAACCAGGTGAGCGCGTTTTTTACCCGGGGATTGACTTTTAAAAGTCCGCCTTCCGCTGCAAAGAAAAAAACGTGCTCATCCGGCACCGCTGTGCTTAAAAAACGGCTTTGGTCAAAAGGGCCGGCCTTGCGCCCCGGCGCCCGGGCCATTGCCGCCAGCAGGGCTGCGCCGGCAAACGTGATGCTGGGCGCCAGCAGGATCCAAATCCCGGCGGTAAGTTCCTGTGGCAGCGGCTGTGCGCTGAATATGCCGTAGAACAGGCCGACCAAGGCCGGCAGGGCCAGCCCCGCGGCAAAAAGCACGGCCACCACGGGATTGTACTGCCTGCCCTCCTGTCTGCTGGCCTGGCCGGCAAAAGCTGTTTCCATAAAAACCGCCGGCACTGCTGCCAGCAGCTGCCCGCGCAGCTGGCGCAGCCACGCGCCGGGTCGAAAGGCTTTGGCGCCAAGCGTGGTCCTGGCCCAGGCAGCGGCGCGGCGCATGCCGGCCAAGACCACGGCCCGGATGCCTTGCAGTGCGTCCGCGGTTGTGGCCAGCAACGCCTTCAGCCGCTGGGCGAGGGCCTTGGTATTCCGGCCGCGGTGCTGCAGCCAGCGCAGAGCCTGGCGGCCGATGCCCAGCCGGGCGGCAGCGGGCTTTTCCGTTAAAATCTCCGTTTGTATCTGCGCCAGGGTGGCATTATCCAAAACCGTCTGATGATATCCGCCGAGCGTCAAATGGCAGCCTGGCGCCAGGCTGGCTTCCTTGCCGGCTGTGCCGGCAGGCCGCACCACGGCCGCGGTTTTTTCACTCAACCGCACAATCCGGCTGCCTGTTTCCGGA
>JAFGIQ010000146.1 GCA_016929575.1 candidate division FCPU426 bacterium | reverse complement strand
TCCCAAGGCCACGACTGCTTCGCGCCGGACACGCAAGTCTGAATCCTGCAGCCGGCCAACAATCAAAACCGCGGATCCGCGATGCTTCATGCGCCCCAGAACTTTAACGCACTCCCCCCTGACGATGGATTCAGAATCATCCAGCAGGTGTCTGATGTCTTCAAGGGCCTCTTCTGCCTGAACATATCCCAACACCTGCAGGGCGCCGATGCGTTTGAATTTGTATTTGTCCTGCAATGCCAGACGCAGGGAGGGTACAGCCGGCATTCCAATCATGGCCAATCGCTCCACTGCGGCCTGGCGGCGGTGGTGTTCCTCCCCCAGTTCATGAATAAGCTGTTTGATTTCCACGGCTTGCGCATCGCCTTCAGGCGTCGGTGTATTCTGAGGAAGTATTTTTTTTAAAAGCATCTCCCTCTCGGCGTCATTGACAGGCAAATCCTCTTCTTTTTTAACTTCCTTGCCCTTGCGGAAATACCGTTGATAAAAATCTTCTTTTCTATCATCCTGTTCTGTCCTCTGCCAGGGCGTGGAGGCCGGAGTGGGATTCGAAGTACTTTCTGATTCCTGCACTGTCCTGCCTGGTTCTATTTTTGCCGCAGAGGCCATTTGCGCGCAAAAGGCAAAAAACACAAGCATGCAAGTGCACAATAAAATAAACACACGATTAAAATCGCCTAAAAAAATTGATCCGCAGGTTTCTTTCATGATAATAATAATATCCGTTTTCATTTAAGTATTGGACACCGTATATGACTGACCTACATTTATAGTGCGGAATTTATTCTTCCTCTTCCTCATCAGGTAAATCCTGCTGCCCTCGGGGTGTAAACAACCATGAGCCACAGCCAATAATACTTCCCAGAAAAAAGCCGAATAAACCGGCATAAAACATGGTTATACTTAATAGCGTTATTTCGCTTTCCTGTGTTTTTTCACCAGGTGTCGCGCCTGCTACTGTTTGTGGATGCACACAGGTCGATAGAAAGAGAAATACTGCCAAACAAGCAGTGGCTAAAACACGCAGCCCTTTTCTTTGGCATAAATAGAGGCTCAGCATGCATCATCCTCCGCATAATGTATTCTGCCGGACTTTCGGCAGATCTCCTTGATATCCTCGTTTTCCTTTAACTCCAGCAGCGCTTCCAAAGAAAGCGGCATGACCACGCTCCAGTTGTCCGCTGAATTCGTGCCAGGACGGTTGATTCTTGCCTGGCGTGGATCCAAAGAGTCAAAGAGATGGGTGAACGACAGCCAGTCCTGGAGCAGATGGATACTGAATATTGAAACAGCCTCATTGATTTTGGCAAGTATTTTTTTCGCCAAAACACGGGACATTTTTCCAGCCGCAGTTTTTCGCCATTTTAAATGGGCGAGAAATTTTTTCCGTTCATCCACGGTCTCGCGAAACATATTTATAATATCATTGACCTTGTCCGCATCCCGCTCCAAAACCGCCAACACCTGTTCCTGGGATTGAATCTCCTTTTTCCAACGCAAGCGCCCTTCCAGCGAATGCTTCCGGTCGATCAGGCGGTCAATAATCACTTCACTATCCAGGCCGTGCGTCCGGCATTTGTTCCGCAAACCCATTTCATCAACGGTATTCACCTCAAATTCCCACCAGCCCCGGAGATCAAATGTGTCGTGCGTGGAAACAGTGGCAATGGCATTCTGACGGTATTCTTCACTTGTTTTGAAATCATTGGTCTTGCCCCAATCGCGTTGCCAGCGCTGGACATCCATGCCCACGATGCCGTGGTCCTTGACCACCGTATAGGAGCAATCCGGCACTGTGCCCAGATCCTCGGCACAGGGTAGCATGATGGTGTTTTGTATCATGACATCCAACAATTTTCTGCCGTGTTGCTCCCACTGATCCTCTGCCGGGGGATCAAAAACACCGTTTTTACCGGCATTATCCCCGGGTTCCGCCAGGGGGATGGTCCAGATGCGAAACACTCCGATAAAATGGTCAATGCGGTATAAATCGTAAAAATTCTCCGAATATTTCAATTTTTGTATCAAATAATCATATTGCCCGCCAGCCATGGCTTCCCAGTCATACGGCGGCATGCCCCAGCGCTGTCCATTGGCATAATACATGTCAGGCGGAGCGCCTGCGGCCAGATGCAGTTTGAAATAACTCTGGCGGGCCCATACATCCGCACTGTCCCTGGATACCAGAAACGGCAAATCACCCAGCAGGAGCACATCATTTTTTTTGGCATAGGCCTTGATGTTTTGCATCTGTTGGAAAAGCTGCCATTGCAGCCATTTTTGAAATTCAATTTGTCTTTGATGCCCGGCAATGATATGGTCCGGAAAAACCATTCCCTGCAGACGCAATTCCTCCGGCCATTCCCACCAGGCGGTTTCTCCCTGCCTTTCCTTGCAAACCTTGAACCTGGCATAGTCCTCCAGCCAAAAAATGTTCCGCTCCTGATATTGGGCAAAATCACTGCACCTGCTCCAGTCGCCGGACAAAAAGAGCTTCCACAGCAGTTCCAATTTGGCGCCTTTTACCGCATAATCCACCCTTTTTTGCCCGCCAGGAAAACGTTTCCGCAACTCCTCTATTTCCTTTTGCCAAGGGGCAAAATCAATACCGGCGAGATGATAAAGGGACAAATACAGGGGATCCAGAGCAAATGAACTTTTAGCGTCATAGGGGGTAAAACTGAAGCCAACATCGTTCAACGGGAGCAGTTGGATGATGCTCAATCCGGTTTTGCCGCACCAGTCGATTAAAAGCCGCAGGTCCGGTATTTCACCGCTGCCAATGCTGTTCCCGGAAAATAGCGAGAACAACGGGACAGCCACTCCGGCCCGGCGCCGGGCGCATATTCTTTCCCAATGCCTGCCTGTCGGCGTGTGATAAAGCCAGTCATAGGATTGCGGCTGGATAGTCATGAATGCTCCTGTGATGAAACCTGCACTTTAATAAAAACGAGGCATTATACCGCATGTAGTATTTTTTGGCTAGAAAACTGAAGGCAGCAATTTATTTCAAGTGCTTTTAGCTTCAGGTTTCATGAGAAGTTGTCTATTAATACTATTGTAATATAATGATATTACGCCTTTTTCTCGAAAAGACTTTAACTTCTTGACATCTCGGGTTTTCTGTGAAAAAATTGCCGGAACTTAAAATAAAGGAGATGTTTTTGTGAAAGTCGCCTGGTCGTGGCTTGAAAATTTTGTTGACCTGGCCGGAATCACACCCCAGGAATTGGCTCACCGCTTAACCATGAGCGGACTGGAAGTATCCTCCCTGTCAAACAAAGCCGAAGGTCTGGATAAAGTGGTTGTCGGCAAAATCATCAACGTTTCCCCCCATCCCAATGCAGACAAACTGAGTCTTACGGAAGTGGAAATTCCGGGAGAAGTCTTGCGCATTGTCTGCGGCGCAAAAAACATCGCGCCCGGCGACATCGTGCCCGTAGCCCAAGTGGGCACGATCCTGCCCAACGGCCTCCATATCCAGCGCGCCCATATTCGCGGCGAAGATTCCCATGGCATGATTTGTTCGGAAACAGAATTGGGTCTGGCAAAAAGCAGTGACGGCATTATGCACCTCTCCCCTGAGGCGCCGTTGGGCATGCCGGCCATGCGGTTCCTTCACCTGGACGAGACAGTTTTGGAGCTTGAAGTTACTCCCAACCGCGCGGATTGCCTTTCCCACCTGGGCATCGCCCGGCATCTTTCAGCCGTGCTCAACCGTCCCCTACGCCTGCCGGCTGTTTCTTTGATTGAAAACCAGCCCTGCGCCTGCACCCTCTATCAAGTGGAAGTGGAGCCGGGCTGCGGCTGCAGGCGTTACTGCGCCCGGATCATCCGGAATATCAAGACCGGTCCTTCTCCGGAGTGGCTGCAACGCCGCCTGGAATCCCTGGACATCCGGCCGATCAACAATGTGGTTGATGTCACCAATTATGTATTGATGGAAATCGGTCATCCCTTGCATGCATTTGACCTGGACAAACTGCAGGGGTGCACGATCAAGGCGCGGCGTGCGCTTCCCGGCGAATCGTTGCTCACGCTGGACGGTGTTGATAGAATGCTGTCCCCGGCCGACCTGGTGATTGCCGATGACAAACGCCCGGTCGCCTTGGCCGGCGTCATGGGAGGCGCCAACACCGAAGTCACCGCCGCCACCGCCAACATTCTTTTAGAGGCCGCCTGGTTTGATCCCCAGGTGGTAAGGGCCATGAGCCGGCGCAGTGGTTGCGCTTCCGAGTCTTCCCACCGTTTTGAACGCGGCACGGATCCGGAAATAGGCCTTACGCTGGCCATCGACCGGGCTGCACAGCTGATTGCCGAGCTTGCGGGCGGAACAGTGATGCAGGGTATTGTCGATGTATACGCGGAAAAACTGGCCAGAAACCAGATCCCCCTGCGCCTGGAGCGCGTGGTCAGAGTTCTGGGAATGCAGATAAACCCCGATATTGCCATGGCGGCGCTCTCCCGCTTGGGTTTTCATGCCGAACCGGCAGAACAGCCCTATTCCTACCGTGTATGGGTTCCTTCCTTCCGTCAGGATGTCGTCGGCGAAGAGGATCTGATCGAAGAAATCGCAGAGCTGGCCGGCTATGACAAAATTCCAGTCACCCTGCCCTTGCTCCCCTTGACCTGCCCGGCGGTCGAGCCGCAGCAGGCCTTTCACCGGTTTTGCCGCCTGACCACTGCTGCTTTGGGAATGCAGGAGGTCCTTTGTTACAGCTTCCACGGACCCCGTCATTGGGATTGGCTGCGGCTGCCGGCAGACCATCCCTGGCGCCAGGCGATGGTTGTCAAAAACCCCTTGAGCGAGGATATGTCGCAGTTGAGGACATCCCTCTTGCCGGGACTGATCGCCGCCGCTTCTTTTAACCAGCGGCATGGCCAGGAACGCATTTATCTTTTCGAAATTGGCGCGGTTTTTATCCCCCGCACAGACGACCTGCTGCCGGATGAGCCCCGGCGCCTGGGCATGATCATCACCGGCCCCCGGCATCCCCGTCATTGGCGTTTGGGCAACCAAAACCCGCCAGCAGATTTTTACGACCTCAAGGGAATTGCGGAGGAGTTCCTCCGGCAGTTGCACGTCGGCCCTCCGGTACGCTTCCTTGCGCACCCCTTGCCCCACCTGCATCCTGCCTGCAGTTTTAT
>JAFGIQ010000145.1 GCA_016929575.1 candidate division FCPU426 bacterium | reverse complement strand
GCAGGGAATCGCTCTGAATATCCGGGCCCAGATTCTGTATCACCAGCCCGCCGGATAATTTGTTCTCCATAAACCGGACCAGCATGCCCAAATCCGCGGCTTCGCCGGTTAAGGCTTCGTTGCCCAGCTGGCTCATGACGAATTTGAGGTTCAAACCGACGGAAAAGTTGGAAATTTGCATCCCATACCCCAGGGTGCCGGCAAAATCAAAAACCTTCAAGGGCTGCTCATCGCTTAAATTGTTGTCAATGTCCGGCATGTGGCGGTATAAAAGCTGGGCACCGCCGCCGTAGGTCTCGCCGAGATGCTGGGCGTAGGTAAACATTTCATATTCCACGTCACCAAACCAAAACACGTGCTCAAAGGCGGCGTCAAAGTAATCGGGCGTCAATCCGGACAACCCGGCGGGATTCCATTCTATGCTGTTGATGTCGTCGGCCAGGGCCACAAAGGCCCCGCCCATGCCGGCAGGCCGGGCTCCCTGGCCGATTTTTAAGAAATTCGCCGCTGAAGTGCCCACGCCGCGGGCATACACCTCCCCGCCGTAAAGCAGCGCAACCGCCAATACCATCGTTAAAAACCTGCGCATAGTCGTCTCCTTCGTCTATCCTTGGTCGGGATTACAACCGTTCCACTACTGCTTGAAGACCACCACTTTCCTCAGTTTGTGCGTATTGCCTGAATTATATTGAATCGCGTATACGCCGTTGGCCACCAATTCATTGTTTTCATTGGTTCCGTCCCAAATCCATGAACCCGTTGCCGGTAAAACCGTGCCAGCGGGAATGTCAATGTCCTGCCTGCGGATCAGCTCACCTTCCAAGTTGTAGACGCGGATAATTACGCTGTTTACCGCATGATCGCGCGTCTTGTAGGTGATCAGCAGCTGTTCCACCTGGGGGTCGAATTTATTGTGGTTGACCTGAAAACCGTCGTTTTCAACGAATTTGGATTCGGCATAATCCACATACACCCGCGTGATCAGGGGCGTGCGGTAGACATTGCCGTGTTCGTTGGTGCGCGTTTCAAAGCCGAGTTTGTAATGCAGATACCTGGCAAAACGCTGCACCACAAAGGGGCCCACCGTCTGTTCCAGGGTCCAGTCCGACCATTGTCCGTTGTCCAGCGCATACCGGCATTTGACCCGCAGGATCTCCAGATTGGGGTTGCCGTCCCAGTTGACGTTTTGAATCAATTGGTCGCGCGAAAGATCCACATAGCGTTCAAACGTGCCGGCCCAGGCATAGACAATGTCCTGGGATTGGTACATGTCGATGACGCTGGTCATATAGGCGCTGGAAGTGTGGGGATCCCCAGAATTATAGCGTCCGCCCAGAACGTATAAAAACCCGTTGTTCGCCAGGGACGAATGCCCTGCCACCGGATATTCCAAAGTGGTGTTGGAAAATTCCCAGGATCCCGGCGCCGGGAAGGTTGGAATTTGGCCGGTATTCGGATCCAGGGTGCAGTAATAGACCGTATTGCGCAGCAGCCCGGTGGCATTAATGCCGCCGATCATGTAGAATCTGCCGTTCATGAACACCACCTGGTGCTCGGCCAGGGCTTCGGGCATGGGCGCAGTCAGCGGAATCCAGGTTTGTATGGTGCCGTCGTTGTTGATGGCTGCGTAATAGCCGATGTTTTGCGGCACTCCGGAGGAAATGCGTCCGCCAAAAACATAGATGCGGCCGTACGCCACGCAGGCGGCCAAATCATACAAGCCCATGGGCAGCGAGGCGGTCATCTTCCAGCCGCCCGCATTTACCGAATAATTGACGCTGCCGCCCGGATTGGGGCGGCAAAACCAGACGCGGTCTTCATAGTAACGCACACTGCCGGTGGTCGGCTCGCCGTTGGCATCCCAACCCTGGTTTTCACGCGAGACGCCGCCAATAACATAGACATTGCCGTTGTGCGAAACCACGGCATGCCGCATTAAAGGCTGGTAAATGGGGGTGGCGGTAATGGCATCATATACTCCGGGATTGGCCGGATCCGTGGGCCAGGGCACGCCGCGCACTGTGCCGTAGACGTCATATTCATAGGCAGGATCAAAAATCGGCACCGGCGCCGTGTATTCAAAACTCCCTGTGCCGCCCGAGGATCCGCCCTGCCCCACCTCCTCGTAGAGCACATCTGTGCGGCCAAGCATGCACGGCCTGCCCAAAACATCCGCTTGGCCGTAAGCGGCAATGGATCTGGAAGCCGCGCCGGCCCAAATATAGGCGTTGGTTGAATTCGCGCCGCCCACCACATAGATGGCGCCGTTGGCAATGGTGCTTTTGTGCAAAAAAGAGGCAATGGGAATGGAGCCGCCGGTGTCCGGGGCAGCCCAGTTTTTCAAATTGCCGTCAGAGTCCACTTCGGAATTATAGATCGTGGAATAAGCAGCCGGTGCGACTGCATTATATCCTGTCCCCAGGGTTATTGACCCGCCGGCATAGGCCACATAGGTATTCGGCCCGCCGCCAATGATAAAAACCTGGGTCCCGGAACTCAAACCCGTATTGTCCCCTGGCAGCGGAACCCGCAATTCCGCGGAATGCCCGGTCCAAACACTGTAAATGCTTCCGCCGTAGGCGGACATGAACAAGGGCGTGGTCGGCACCCAGCGGGTGATATTGGTCTTGGGAGTCGCCAGGGTGGAAACATACACCAGGTTTTGGATGCCCGTGCTGTTGCGGCCGCCGATAAGCAGCAGATGGCCGTTGAAAGCAACAAAATTATGATCGTAGACCGGAATGGGAATATCCGTGGCCCGGCTCCAGGTGTCCCTCCCGCCCGGCGGGGGGATGGTGCCGTCATTGGGATTCAAGCGCGCGTAAAAAACATCGGCTTTTGCAGTGCCTGAGTTCCAGCCTCCTGCCACCCAGAGTTTGCCGCAGGCAATCGTGGCATCAGCGCCATACCGGATCTCAGGCAGGGATGTGGTTTGGACCCAGCTGTTGATGTCGCCGGTAACCGGATCAATATTCCCGATATACACGTCCGGCACAGCATCCAGCGCCTCGCCGGTGATGGAGCCGCCGATCACATAAATGCGTCCGTTGGAGATGGCGGCGCAGTGCCCGGATATGTTGATCGGCAAAGGCGCGGAGGTTTCGGTCCAGCCATGGATGTCGCCGTTGGGCTCCACCATGGCGTAATACACCGTATTCTGGGCGATATCCGCCGAATCCTGGCCGCCCACAACATAAATACGCCCTTCATAAAAAAGGGATTTCGCCCTGAACAGGGCTTGCGGCAAGGAAGACACGGCTGTCCAGGTGTTTGGTTTGTATTGCGCCTTGATGGTCCCGTCATGTCCCAGCACTTGCCCCCAATAAACAGCCGACAGGGTCAAATCAGCCGTGGTGCGGCCGCCGATGATATACAGCCTGCCGTTCACCACCTGTGAAGAATGTCCGAAAGTCGGTTGCGGCAGGCGGGAAGTATCTTCCACTTCCTTCCATTCATCCACACTCCCGTCCGAAAGAATGGTCCCATACCAGATTTTATTGGTGGCATTGGCCACTTCAGGTCCGCCAAAGGACTTTGTTTCCGAGCTTCCCTTGCCGCCGCTCAAATAGGCTTTGCCGTTATAGAGGGTGACCGAGCTCCAAAAAAGAGAGGTATTCGAGGGGCCGTTGGTGGTGGTCCAGCTGCCCAGCTGTGAATACAATGCCAACTGCAAATCCCCGTCCAGATTTTGGCCGATGACAATATTATCCTCCCGGCCGGCATAGAAATCGGTGGTCAGTTTGTCGACGAATTCCTTGGCCGATCCGGAAGCAGGGCTTAAAAGGAGCGCCAGGGCCATGATTCCGAAGACAGCCCGTAGATTTTTTTTCGTAAGGGGAAGATGTAAATTCCGCTTATATGCTTTCCTGGCGAATGGTTTCATGGAATAAGGATCCTCCCGTGAATCGTTTTCCCCTGTTAACGAATCTCTCGTTTAGGTGTCTGGACGCTGGTTTCAATATTTTGCAATCGGGTGTCGATGGTTATAAACAAGCCGATGATTTGAGAAAGTAAAAATAAAATAAGAAAATAAAGTCCGCCAATAAACAGCACGCCCAAGCTGGCCAATTTGTCCGTACCTGATGATTTTCCAAAAAGAATCAACAGGGCGCCCAATACACCAAGGCCGCCAATGACATAGGACAATATTTTTAAAAAGATGACTGAAAATCGGAGGAAGGAATGTTGGTGATCCAAGTTTTTCTCCTAAATTCGTTTTAAATTCGCAATATGTTCATACTGCGTCATATGAAAAATATATCATTTTAGAGATAATGTGTCAAGTTTTGTCATTTTCATGATTGTTAAAATGCAGTAAAATTATGCATCTTCTGGAAAATATTTACAAAAATTCTACAAGAATTGTATTGCATTATATAACTGACATTAGAAATAATATTCAATATCAAGTAAAAATTTAAATAATAATAATGTAGAAATCACCAACAATAGCCAGCCATAAAAGCAATTTTAATCTTACATGAGTAATCTTCACCCTATTAAAAGAATAATACACCCTACCCTTAGAAAAAGGCTTTAAAAACCAACTTTTTCATGCCCGCTGTATAAATGAGCATAAACACGCGGCTGTTGTTTGTCAAATTTTCCCTGTATTCAATTGCCGCGGGATCGGCGCTGGAAATTTTGCTGAAAATTTTATACAAGCCGGAAGAAAAAAATAGAAAGAAATCCTTGCCTTTTCAAAGGGTGCATTTTCAGCGACAGGCCAGGGTGGTGATTTCTTGGCAGTGGTCGTGATTCATATCTTCAGCAGTGCGTCAACACTTGCCAATAAAACGCTCACCACGCCGAAAAACAAAACACCTTTTAAAATGAAAACCAGGATCGCGTTTTTATGCCATTTAATATTCAGCAACACCGGCAGGCTGATGAATGCATTGCCCAGGAAGAAATTTGAAAAAAAAATGTCCGCCTGCAAGCCGGGAAATTTAATCATTCCCCAGCCAATGCCAATAAGGGTCGGGGCCACCAGCAAACCGGTTGACAACAAGCCTTTGATGAAAACCGGCGCACTGACATTGGAGGCATCGCAATACCCTGCCAGGGATACTTCCGGAGAATGGGAGGTGATGAGATACAGCAGCATGAATAAGGCGAACAAAATGCAGGCAGCTGCCAGCAACCGCGCTAAAAGCGGATTCATCCAAAAATGGGCCGCCCAGCCAAAAACCGTTCCGATGAGGCAGAAACCCACCCAACGCCCGATGAGGTAGGCCGAAAGCCGGATAAACGTCGGCCGCACCATGTACTCGCCATTGATATTGGGGAAAAAAAGCCCCAGGGGTCTGGGCGG
Organism: candidate division FCPU426 bacterium; assembly: GCA_016929575.1. Classification (GTDB taxonomy): domain Bacteria; phylum Oederibacteriota; class JAAXVQ01; order JAAXVQ01; family JAUVAV01; genus JAFGIQ01. Next base: position 1,109 of record JAFGIQ010000145.1, on the reverse strand, counting down.
AAGATATAAATACACGCCCAGGGCGGCGCCCAATATCAGCCCTAGCCACATACCCGGCCAAACTCCTGTCGTTGAAAATACAAAGGCAAACCATCCTCCGCTTTCAGGCAGATGATCCCTGCACCAGACAAAACCATGGCCTCAATCCACTGCGGCAGCTTGCGGGCTATTATTTTTTTTCGGCCCGCTGCTCGAATTTGAGCACTCTGAAAATATAAAGCTCGGTGCGGGCGTCCCGCCAAATATCCTTGGGGAGGCCTGCTTTTTCCGCGCACAGGCGGTCTAAAAACTCCTCCTTGCTCCAGCCGGTTTCCGTGGCCACCTGGGGCAAATAGAGCCCCGAGCGCACGCCGCGCTTGACCACCACGCCATGAATTCCCAATATGATCTCTTTTGTATCCTGGATTCTTTTTAAAGGCGAGAGCACCGAAATCTCAATATCAAGATATGGCAGTTCCTCCGTGGTCACAGGCGTAAACCGCGGATCATCAAATGCGGCTGCGCAAGCCATTTGCGCCACCCCCTGATACAAGGGCAGGCGGGCTTCGGTCATGCCGATGCAACCGCGCAGCGCGCCGCCGCGTTTCAAAGTGACAAACACCGCATGCCTTTCCAGCAACGGCGCCTGGGCAGTGGTGGGCTGGAGTTGTTTGCCCCTGGCCAGTCCCTCGGTAATGGCGGCGCGGGCAATGTTTATCAACTCCTGTTTTTGTCCGTCAGTCAAAATTGTTTCCAATTCGTCTTTTGGCTGCTCTATTTTCAGCGCCGGCTGCTTGGGATTTTTTACAAAGGCCAAAGAGGCATACCCCACCACGCGTTTTTTATCCTTGGTAATGTCCCCGGAATTTGCGTAATGCAGCAACTGGCCCTGGTTGGCCCCCATCAAGTTGGCGGCCAGGATTGTGGTCTTCAGGGCCGACAAGCCGCAGACCGTGCAGACCAGGTCCGGAATGCCGCGGGACATGACCTGCCGGTCATACTCGTCCAGCCTGTAGGGATTCATGGCGCTGACAGCCTCAAGCACCTTTTTATCCACCACGTTGGCGTCAGCCCAGTTCGGAAAATGCGACAAATCCGTGGAAGCAATGACCACGGCCTTGCGCGTCGCG
>JAFGIQ010000144.1 GCA_016929575.1 candidate division FCPU426 bacterium | reverse complement strand
ATTGCAAACGGAAGAATTATATCACCAAAAAGGACAAGCGGAAGCATCCGGAAAAAATGTCCCTGAAAAAGTTTTGCCGTTTCTGCGGGAAACATACCGCGCACAAGGAGACCAAGTAGCACGGTATTGGCTTTTTTTGGTGCTGGTCAGTAACACCTTGCAGGCCAGTAGCTCTAACGGCTAGAGCACCGGTCTCCAAAACCGGGTGTTGCTGGTTCGAATCCAGCCTGGCCTGCCAGTTACAACAAATTGCCGACAAGGCATTTGAGGTGAAGGCGTTGCAGAAAATCATTGCTTTTATACGCGAAGCATACGCTGAGTTGAAGCGGGTCACATGGCCCTCGCGCAAAGAAATCATGGGCTCTACGCTGGTGGTGTTTGTGGTGGTGGGCATACTCATGCTTTTTATTGCGTTGTTTGACTTTCTGCTGAGCATGATCGTCAGGATGTTGGTATAAGAGGTGGAAAAGGTGACGACTAAGTGGTACGTGGTCAATACGTATTCCGGAAATGAAAACAAGGTCAAGGCCAACCTGGAACAGCGCATAAAATCCATGGGCATGGAGAATAAAATATTCCGGGTATTGGTGCCGTCGGAGGAAGTTTCCGAAATTCGCGGCGGCAAAAAAAAGATATCCACCAAGCGCTTCTTCCCGGGGTATGTATTGGTGCAGATGGAAATAGACGACGAGGCCTGGTACGTGGTGCGGAATACGCCCAAAGTGACGGGATTTGTCGGGTCAGGCAACCGTCCCATCCCCTTGACCGAGGAGGAAATAGAAGGCATCCTTGGCCAGATGGAGGGCACCAGGGCCAAACCAAAACCAAAAGTGAGCTTTGACATCGGTGAACGGATCAAGGTAATTGACGGTCCCTTCACCAATTTTACCGGCGTGGTAGAGGAATTGAACATGGAGCGGGGCAAACTGAAAGTAATGGTGTCGATTTTTGGACGCCAGACACCGGTGGAACTGGAGTTTGTCCAGGTGGAAAAGGACTAGAGGCGTCCCGCCCCGCCGTGCGGTTGTAAACAGAGTGCGAGTGCTTCCGCGGCCTTAAAAGCGCAGGGCTGAGCAGGAAGCTGTCAACGACACATGATGCGGGCATTCCGCAGTTATGGCAGCAAGGAGATTGATACACATGGCCAAGCAAGTGAAAGCAATCGTCAAATTGCAGGTGCCGGCCGGGAAAGCCAATCCCGCGCCTCCGGTCGGTCCGGCTTTGGGTCAGGCAGGCGTGAACATCATGGAATTTTGCAAGGCCTTCAACGCCCAGACGCAAAATCAAGAAGGCATGATTATTCCGGTGGTCATTACTGTCTATCAGGACCGTTCCTTTACTTTTATCTGCAAGACGCCGCCGGCTTCCATTTTGATTAAAAGGGAAGTCGGATTGGCCAAAGCCAGTCAGACCCCTGGCCGGCAAATGATCGCGACCATAAAAAAGAGCGCGGTACGCAAAATTGCAGAGACAAAAATGGTCGATTTAAATGCAGCCTCGGTTGAGGCGGCGATGCGCACGGTCGAAGGCACCGCCCGCAGCATGGGCATCACGGTCGAGGATTGATTTTCGCTGCGCAACAATCAGGGCAGCCGGTCGGCTGAACAGGCGATGAAGAGCGAAGTGGCGGTCTGCTGATCGGCTGTTTAGCTGATCAAATGAGGGCTGGTACGGAAAATGGAGAGCAGACCGCATTTGAAAGCAAATCCATTTTTCACCAGATACTTTTAAATGCTCTGCGTTCCGCCGGGCGGAACGCAGTGGGAGGATCCGGCCAGACGGATCCGTTGGAACCACGGGAGGGTTGCAATGAGGAAGGAAAGCAAAAGGCACAGTGCCAATCAAAAACTTGTTGATCGCAGCAAACGGTATACGGTGGCCGAGGCTGTCTCCATTTTGGATTCGGCCGCCAAGCCCAAATTTGATGAAACCGTGGATGTCTCCATCCGTTTGGGGGTGAATCCCAAAAAAGCGGATCAACAAGTGCGCGGCACAATGGTTTTGCCCCACGGCGTCGGAAAAAGCAAGCGCATTTGCGTGATTGCCAAAGGGGAACAAATACAGGAAGCCCAGAATGCCGGCGCGGATTTTGCAGGCTACGAGGATATTATTGAGAGAATCCAGGGCGGCTGGATGGATTTTGACGTAGTCATCGCAACCCCGGATGTGATGCGCGATGTGGGCAAGTTGGGGAAAATTCTGGGCACCAAAGGACTGATGCCCAATCCCAAGGCCGGTACCGTTTCGCAAAACATCGGCCAGGCCATCAAAGAGGTAAAAGCGGGGAGAATAGAATACCGGGTGAATAACGAAGGCTTGGTCAACATGGGAGTAGGCAGGATCTCTTTCGGCCAGGAAAAGGTGATGGAAAACGTGAAGTTCGCGGTGGAAACCATTCTGCGGGCCAGACCGGCTGGCGCCAAAGGGCAGTACATGAAGGCCGTATCCATCTCCACGACCATGGGGCCTGGGTTGAAGTTGGATCTGTCGCAGTTCGCCGGGAAATAGCACGACGGCCTTTTGGCGCGGCGGTTTTTCCGCGGCATCAAAGGTAAAAAAGAAAAACAACACATCCCGGAACACCTGCCGTCGCCAGGCACCTCGGGCAGGCGTGGCGGGAGGACGATAAACATATTGCCAGACACTGATCAATGACAGTCGGCACGTACACGTTTAAATGATCGCTTGCGGCGATCGGCCCACCGAGATCGGGTGTCCCCCAGTGAAAGTGGAAGCGGTTGTGCGCTGCCGCCACTTTTTCCTGCGTGACCCCGGCCGGAAGACCGGGGTTTTTCTTTTTGCCGCCTTCGGCGAGACGGTGACCATCAAAGAAAAGAGGTTGAAAACACATGGCGACGAATAAGATGAAGAAAAACCAGGTGTTGGAGGAGATCCGCGGCATTCTCAAAGAAAACACCAATATGATATTGACGGAATACCGCGGGTTAAACGTGGAGAAGATCACGGAGTTGCGCACTGCTTTGCGCAAAGCCGGGATCAAATTCAAGGTGTTGAAAAACACCCTGAGCAAAATTCTTTTAAAGGAAGCCGGCATTGCCGACCTGGACGACTATTTACAAGGGCCGATAGCCATCGGTTTTCTCAGCAGCGATGTGGCCAATGCCAGCAAGGTCATCTTGGATTATGCCAGGAAAAATGAATTGCTCGTTGTCAAGGCAGGATATATCGAAGGCAAAAAGGTGGAGATCTCCGGCTTGAAAGCCATTGCCTCCTTGCCGACACGCGAGGTGTTGCTGGGAATGCTGCTGGTGACGATGAAGGCGCCGGTCAGGGATCTGGCTTCGGTGTTACAGGGAACCACCCGCAAGGTTTTGTATGCGCTTAACGCCATCAAGGAACAGAAACAGAAGCAAGCCGCGTAAAAACGGTTCTCCGCATGGGAACGCCGGAGTGTACGGAAAATCTGTTGGCTGGACAGGCGGGGGTGCACGCGTTCAACCGCGCTGCAGTACACAGGCAATGGTGATTTGCCCTGGCCTTTATCAAGCCGGATTTTCTGCCTTTGTCCTCCAGGACAAAGGATAATATAAAAAATATAAATTAAACGAAGGAGGCAGGAAAAATGGCAGTGACCAAAGATCAAATCATTGATGCCATCGGCAACATGACGGTGCTGGAGGTGTCGGAGCTCGTCAAGGAAATGGAAGAGAAGTTCGGCGTGTCGGCTGCTGCGCCGATGATGATGGCCGGCATGATGCCCGGTGCGGCAGGTGGGGCCGGTGAGGCGGCAGCCGAGGAAAAAACATCTTTCGACGTTATTCTCTCCAGTGCCGGCGACAAGAAAATCCAAGTGATTAAAGTGGTCCGCGAGCTTACCGGTTTGGGCTTGAAGGAAGCCAAGGACCTGGTTGACGGAGCGCCAAAACCGCTGAAGGAAGGCGTCAGCAAAGAAGAGGCCGAAAACCTCAAAAAGCAGCTGGAAGAAGCCGGAGCCCTTATTGAAGTAAAATAAGTGCGGCTGCGGGCATTTAAAGCGCAGGAAAAATCTCCCTGGCAGCCATGGGTCGGCAGCCAGGGAGATTGAATTATAAAGGGAAGGGTCTGCTGCTCTTGGCGTTTTCTCGCAGAATTCTCGGACAGGTGGAGGCATTTCTCGGGAATGATGGGGAAGGTGCGTGTTTTTTTTCTGCACCTCCCGGGGGGCATCCCCGCTTTGCAGGAGCAAGACTTTTCACCGATCCACAGCACACCCTGGTCTGCCGGACTTTGGCCGGCAGTTTCCGTTTTTTAAAGGAAGTGGAAGACGCCCTGGCGCAGGGCTATGCCCTGGCCGGCTATTTCACGTATGAATTCGGATATGCCTTTGAAAAACGGGTTCGGCCGTTTGCCCCTGTTTCCGGGCCCCTGGCTTGGATGGGTGTGTATGCGGCCAGCCAGGCGCTTGCCCCCGGCCTGATTCGCCACCTGCTGCGCAAACGCACGGATGACCGCTGGCCGGACTACTGGCTGGCTCCGTTTACACCGGCGATGGATTTTCCCACCTACCGGCGCTGTCTCCGGCAGATACAGGAACTGATCGCCGCCGGCGATACCTACCAGGTTAATTTTACTTTTCCCTTGACATCCCGTTTGACCGGCAATGACGGGTCGTTGTTTTTGGATCTGCTGCGCCGCCAACCTGTCGGCTATCCGGCCTTGCTGCGCGGCGGGGGCAAGAGTATTCTTTCCCTGTCGCCGGAGCTTTTTTTTCAGCGCCAAGGCCAAACCATGGTCGTGAGGCCGATGAAAGGCACGGCGCCCCGTTCAGGGGACCGGGCCAGAGATGAAGGGCGCTGCCGAGGCCTGGCCGCCTCGCTGAAAAACCGCGCTGAAAACGTGATGATCGTGGATTTGCTGCGCAATGATCTGGGGCGGATTTGCCGGACGCATTCCATTGCGGTGGACAGGCTCTTCCAGGTGGAAAAGTACCGCACGCTTTTTCAGATGACATCCACCATCAGCGGACAGCTGGCAGCGGATGTGCGCTGGACCGATATTTTCAGGAATATTTTCCCCAGCGGTTCGGTGACCGGGGCCCCCAAAATCAGGACCATGCAGATCATTGCCGGGATGGAAAACCGGCCGCGGGGCGTTTATACTGGCGCAGTGGGATACATGCTTCCGCGCCAGCGGGCGCTTTTCAACGTCTCCATCCGTACGCTTGAAGTGACGCTCCCACAGGGGCTGGCGCGCCTGGGAATAGGCAGCGGGATTGTGGCAGATTCGAAACCGCGTTCTGAATGGGCGGAAAGCCTTGCCAAGGCGCGTTTTGCGGCCGCGCAAACCCGGGAATATCAATTGTTGGAAACTTTCCGCTGGGAAGCGGGGAAGGGATATTCGGATTTGCCCCTGCATCTGCGGCGGCTGCAAAAATCCGCACACTGGCTCGGCCTGCCTTGCGGCATAAAAGACATTGTCCGCGAGTTGGCCCGTTGCTCCCGCCGCTGGCTGGGCAAACCCGCGCGCTTGAAAATACGGCTGCTGCTTAACCGGCACGGCGGTTTTCGTGTGGAAACCCAGACACTGCCGGAAACGGTTGACGGACCAACTCCGGGTGTGGCCTTCTCACCCTGCCGGGTGGATTCGCGTAATCCGTTTTTACGCCACAAGACCACAAACCGGGAATTATATCGGCGCGAACAAAGACAGGCGCAGGCGCGGGGTTTGGCGGACGTGTTGTTTACCAATGAACGCGGCGCGGTGACGGAGGGCACGGTGACCAATGTCTTTATCCGCCGCGGGCAACTGTGGTTGACGCCGCCGGTGTCCGACGGCTTGTTGCCGGGCATTGAAAGGCATAAACGCCTGCGGCAGGGAAAGTTGCAAGTGGTGGAACGTACGCTTTTTCCCAAAGATGTGCGGCAGGCGGATGAGATACGCCTGTCCAATGCAGTGCGCGGATGGTTTGCGGTAAAATTGGTGAAGTAAAAACGGGCGTGATTATCCCCGCGCCAGCATGGCGGCATCACGCTTTTTTAGCTTGATTCGATGTATAACAGGCGCTACACTAAACCTTGGCGCCGCCTGCTTGGCCGCGCCACGGAAGCCATTCCTTCCGGAAAAACACAACGAAACAAAAATGGGAGGTGCAGGCATGTTTAAAAAATCGACGATGGCGATATGCGCCGGCCTGGTGGCGGTTCCGTTGCTGGCCAGCGGGGAACCCATTGCCTTTGACCAGGCGGCCAATGTCACTGGTCTGACCGGGATTGAAGCAGGCGCTGAGTTTGATTACTCCTATGAAAAAATTGAAACCGAGGGGCAGGCGGCCGTAGAGTCGACGGTCTCTGATATTCCCGTTTTTCTCCGTCTGGGGTTTCCCGTGCTGGAAGCAAAATTGACCGTTCCTTTCGGGTCGGTGAAGAGCAATGTGGAGGCTGTGGGCGAAGAGAATTACAGCGGCGTCAAAGACCTCGGCATTGGCTTGAAAACCGGGCTGTTGGGATTGCCGTTGTTTAATCTCGCTGTTGGCGTCAATTTTACCCTTCCCACCGGCGATCCGGAAAAATACCTTGGTGAAGGGCTGGATTTTAATCCCTATGTGGCCGCGGATGTGGACATAACCCTGATGAAGCTTCACGCCAATGTGGGGTATGAATACCGCGGCGAATATAATAAAGAAATCGATATCAGTACGGATCCGGCAAACCCGCAATACGAACCGGTCAAGATCAAACCCGGAGACGCGATGCATTGGGCGTTGGGGGTGGAAATACCGACCGGGGATATTTTTAAAATCCACGCTGAACTGCTGGGGGTTTCCTACGGGGAAGTGAAAAGCGCGGATCAGGTGGTTGAAAACAGCGCCGGCAACACCATGACCTTTATTCCCGGCATCAGTCTGCAGCAGGGCATCTTCAAGGCCAAAGTGGGGTATGGCATTCCCGTCGAAGTGGAGGATGACAGGCCTGCCTATGCGCCGCGTTATGATTGGCGGATCATCGGCGGGGCCAGCCTGATATTCGCGTTTTAGTCGCGCTTATTGCTGCTCGCATGGCACTGTTGCTGCGGCGATCCGGCTGCCTGCGGGTGCCAATCTATCCGTGGCGAGCATATTTTTTTTTAAATCGTCATTTGGACACACGTGAGTCGCGCTGTACATTGAAGACCGGGGTTGGCAAAGCATGCAAACCCCGGTTTTTTATGACCAAAAACAGCGGTGTGCGGCCAAATTTTACGGCGTCTCCAGCACATCTCATTCGCTTCCCGGACAAGATCCGGTGAAGAAAAATCCGGCACAGGGCTGCTGGCTGGAAATCGGGGTATGGGAGCCGGGCATCATGTCCAAACACGTTTTGGTGGACGGATTCAATGTCATCCGCCGCGATGCGGAATTGTCGCAGGTGGAGAGAATCAATTTTTACGGAGCGCAGTCAAAACTGATCAAACGGCTGGCCCGGTACCGCCGGGGCACGACCCATCAGATTACGGTTGTCTATGACGGAGGCAAAAGTCCCAACCCTTTTCGGCAAAAATCCAGGCAGGAAGGAATCCAGGTTGTTTTTTCCGCCCGGGGCGAGACGGCGGATGAAGTCATTTTGGACATGATTTCCCGGGATGCGGCCCGCCGCTCCAGTTATCTGGTGATCACCGCGGACCGGGACTTGGCCTCGGCCTGCCGCGCCCAGCGGGTGGATGTGATGAGCTCGGAGGAATTGCTGCGCCGCAGCCGGCAGGCGCCCCAGCCTGCCAAACCACCGGATTATTGGTTTGGCAAGCGGGAAGAACAGGGATGGGCGGGGCACACCCGGAAACGGGGCAATCCGCGACGGTTGCCTAAAAATAAAAGGCGCACGCGGAGCTTGTGGTGATCCCTGCGCCGGTGGCCTTCAGCGTGAAACCCGCGTGAGCATCCGCCCTTATTCGTTTAAGTCCCGCAACACCGTATTCTTGAGTTTGGCCAATTCCAGAGACAATCCCAGCCAGTAAATTTCAGGATTGCGCAGGCGCAGGTATTCTTCAGGAAAGGCCGCCAGGCTGGTTTGCGCGTGCTGGCGTATCTGCGGCAGCGAAGGCCGGGGAGACACGCGGCGGCCCGCTTGATAGACGGGGACTAAAAGCTCCTCTGCCTGAGCAATACCGCTTAATTTGCGCTTTTGATGGAGGAAAAGGCGGTCAATGGCCGCCACCACATCCGCAGGCAGGGGTTCCTGCTCGGTTAAAAGGATGTCGCCCAAGGGATGGTGGTCCTGATCAAAGCAACGAATGGGACGCTTGAGCCCCGGATCAGTGGCTTTCTCCGGGTTGGCGGAGAGCTTGATCCGGGGAGACCAGACGCCGTCCTTCTCAATGGCCACCAGTTTGTAGACGCCGTCCAAGGCCGGATGATCCTTGGAGGTGATCAGATGCGTGCCCACCGCCCAGGTGTTAATCTTGGCTCCCTGGCGCTTCAAGTCCGCAATCAGATCTTCATCCAGGTCATTGGTTCCCACGATGCGGACATTGGGCATGCCGGCTTGGGCAAAGAGGCGGTGGGCTGCTTTGGAGAGCCTGGCCAGATCTCCGGAATCAATGCGTATGGCCGGCGCCAGGTGGGGGCGTTCCTTGAACACCGCGATGGCGTTGGGAACGCCGCTTTTAAGGGTGTCATACGTATCCACCAACAGGACGCATCCTTGTGGAAACGATTCCACAAAAGCCTCAAAAGCCGCCTTCTCGGTGGAAAAACTCATCACCCAGGAATGCGCATGGGTGCCCTTGACGGGCAGGTTGAAAAGCCGGCCGGCCAATACATTGCTGGTGGCAACCGCCCCGCCGATGAATGCCCCGCGGCTGCCAATCAAGCCGCCGTCCGGGCCTTGGGCGCGGCGCAGGCCGAATTCAAGCACAGGATCCCCCTGGGCGGCAGCACAGATGCGGGCGGTTTTGGTGGCAATCAGGGACTGGTAATTCAGGGAGTTTAAAAGAAAGGTTTCGACCAACTGCAGGTGGGGCAGGGGGCCGGTCAAACGGATGATGGGTTCGTGCGGGAAAACAGGGGTGCCTTCCGGAATCGCCCAGACGTTGATGTCGGGCCGAAAGGCGGACAAATAGTCCAGGGTAGGCTGGTCAAAAACCTTCAGGCTTTCCAGGTAGGCGAGATCTTCCGGGGTGAAACGCAGGTGTTCCAGATAATCGAGCAATTGTTCCAAGCCTGCGGTCAGCACAAAGCCGTTGTGCGCAGGCAGGGTCCGGAAAAAATATTCAAAAGCAACCTGTTGTTCGGCCAACCCGTGTTTAAGATACCCCGACAACATGGTTAATTCATAAAAATCAGTCAGCAGGCCGAGTCCTTCGCGGCCGATCCAGCGGCGGGCGATATCGGGAGTTTTCATGCGGGCAGTATCTCCCTGCTTTCAATACTGTTCACGCCGGCTTTCAGCATCGCAGACACAGCTGCGGCTTCACTGCCAGGGGGATTGTCCACCCCCCGGACAGCATCCCTGATCAGGCAGGCGTCAAAACCGGCGGTCAGGGCATCCAAGGCTGTGGACTTGACGCAATAATCCGTGGCCACACCCGCGACAAAGACGCGTTCTACGCCGCGTTGTTTCAACCATCCCTCCAGCTCCGTGCTTTGGAAGCCTGAATAGGCTTCCTGGCCGGCATGCGTCCCTTTGCTGACAATGGTATCAGCCAGCTGCTGCCGCAGCTGGGGGTGGAATTCAGCCCCGGGCGTGTTTTGCACGCAATGGGCAGGCCAGGATTGGTCGATAAAAAGGGGATTGGCGGCAAAACTGAGATGATCGGGCGGATGCCAGTCGCGGGTCAGAACGCGGGTGGGAAAAATATCCAAGAGGCGGTTTATCAGCGGCACAATCTGATCCCCTGCTTGTACGGCCAAAGCTCCGCCGGGCATGAAATCGTTTTGCATATCCACCACAATCAAGGCATCGCGGGCGGTAATCTCCATCGGCATAAAACCAGCTCCTTAAAGCAGATGGCTTGTATTCTGGAGGAAGAAAGGAAAGTTGTCAAGCCCGGAGGGATTGTACGCATCCAGGCGGGGCCGAAGGGGGATGACGCCTGGCGGTTGCATGGCTACGCTTCCCGGTGTTTGGGAAGCTGGTAATCCACAGTGATGCCGGTATCCTGCAATACAATATATTTGAATTGAAAGACATTGAGTACCGTTGTTCCCTGGCAAACGGTTTTTTGGATCTGCCGCAGGTTTGGCAGATGCACATGACCATGCAGCCATATGACCGGCCTGACAGCCCGCATGAAGGTCTTAAAACAGGCAAATCCCTGGTGCTCTGAATTTTCCTGGTCATGAATGCCGGCAGGGGGCGCATGGGATAGGACAATCACGGGTTTTTGGGGGGTTTTAAAGAGCCGCCCGCGCAGGCGGATTTTCCATATTTGCCAGCGGACCATCCTGGTAAGCCAGCGCATTTCGGATTCGAGAAATTGATATTCGCCGGGCTTGTACCAGCGCGCACCGCCGAAACCGCACAGGATCGCGTGCCTGGTTTCAAGCGCCCGGCCGTGCAAATCCTCGCCGAACCCGCGGCCCTCCTTCTTTGGCATCGTCTCATGGTTGCCGTTCACATAATACAGCATCCTGCCGCTGGCAGTGGCGCAAAAATCCAGGTAGGAGGCGTCCAGATCGCCGCAGGACACAAGCAAATCCAGCGGTATGTCCGCAGGCCGGGTGGCAGTCAGATAATTTTCCAGGTAATTGCTGGCTTCGTCTGCAAGGGCCAAAAGCCTGATCACCGGGTTTCCTCCAAATATTCCTCGGGAAAAATATTGCCGCGGTTGAGAATGAGGGAAGGATCAAAGCAGCGTTTAACCCTCGCCATTTCCCGGAGGCCGTCCTCCCCCACCATGATTTTCAGGAAATCATGCTTTAATTTGCCGATGCCATGCTCGGCGCTGACTGTTCCGCCCAGCCTGACCGCCTCCCTGGCAAAATCCAAATACAATGCCTTGGCCTGCAGCAATTCCGCTTCGTTCCGGGGCAGCACATTGACGTGCAGGTGACATTCGCCGATGTGCCCGAAGATAAGATGTTCCAGGGAGGAAGCCTGCAAACTTTGCACATACACCCGGAACATGCCCGCAAACGCTTCAGGCGGAACCGCCAGGTCAGTACCCACTTTAGGCAGTTTGCTCTGGCGCACCAGGGTGTTGACTGCTTCGGGCAGGGCGTGCCGGAAATCACGCGCCCGCTTGCGGTCCGACGGCGCCTGGGCCAGCCAGATCATATTGTCAGGAACACCCGCAGCTGCCAAAAAGTCCTGCCACGAGGCAAGCAAAGCCTCCTCGTTTTCTTGGGTGAATTCCTGTTCAGCCATGAGCAAGGCCTGGGCATGGCCGGGAATCAGGGGAAAAGCGGGGCGCAGCAGCCGCAGGGAATTGGAATCCATGAATTCCAAAGAGGCAGGGGTAAGGCCCGGGTTAGGGGATGCCGCGCGGCCCAGAGGCCGGAGCAGTTTGGCACAGTCCAAGGCCTGGGAGAGATCCGGAAAAAAGACAAATAAAGAAAACACGCCCGGGGGCGCTGGCAGCAAACGCAGCTTGATCCGGGTAATGACCGCCAGCGTGCCGTCCATGCCGATGAGCAGATCCAGGGGATCCATGCCAGGACGGGAATAGTATCCGGCCGCATTTTTATCCACCCGCAGCAGCGGCAGCTGCGGGCGCCGGCATTCCAGAGTGCGCCCGGACGCCAGGCGATAGCGCAACAGATCATCGGCCAAGGTGTGGCAAGCGCGCTCCAGGCAGAGCTTTTCGCCGGTGGCAAGAACAGCTTCCAGGCCCAGGACATGCTCGCGGGTGGTGCCGTATTTGAAACACTGGCCGCCGCTGGCATTGGTGGCCACATTGCCGCCCAGGGTTCCGGTTCTTTCCGTGGGGTCAGGCGCGTACATCAGGCCCGAAGACCGGGCAACGGACTTCAATTCCTCCAAACGGACTGCCGGTTGGACTTCGATCCAATGGTTGTGGTCATTGCCGGCGACAGGGCCCAGTGTTGCGAGGCGTTCCAAAGAAAGGATGGTTCCGCCTTGGGGGATGCAGCCGGCGGCTACGCCGGTTCGGCCGCCGGCAACGGTCACCGGTTCGTGCTGGCGGGAGGCGGACTCCAAAAAACCGCCGATGTCAGAATCATTCTCCGGGATGGCAATGCGTTTGGCCCAACCATGGATAAAACCCGAGGCATCCTCCAGGTAGCCGGCAATCACAGCAGGGTCGGTGTGAATATGCAATGGTGATCCTCTCCAGTGAAATATATCCGTCAGTTCTCAACGCCCGTCTATCGCCAATATCGTGCTACGTGCAAAAAACAGCACGGCCTACACGACGTTTAGCAGGTATCAGGGAGCATAGTATCACGGTTCAATAATGGCGACAAGGCGGGATTTCCTGCTTGCACAGCCGGCGTTTTTACATCTATAATTTTAAGCGCTGGGTGTTATGGCTGTCCACAGGGGTAAAAAGACGTCTCCGGCAGTTCGGCCGCCTGCTGCCGCCGCTTGATCAATGCGAATCCGGTTTTGCCGGCTTTAAGGCGGATACCGGTGGCTGCTTGTCTAAAAAATGTGATTGAAGGAATACACAGTGACTGCCAGGGAAAAAGTGCTGCTCCACATCTGTTGTGCACCGGACGCCACCGCGGTTTTCGAACGCCTGCAGGCGGCATTTACAGTGGTGGGATATTTTCACAATCCCAACATCCAGCCGCTGTCGGAGTATCAAATACGCCTGGAGGCTGCCGAAAAGGTGGCCGCATGCATGGGTTTTTCGCTGCTGGTGCCTGAATACCGGCCGCAGGATTGGCTGCAGGCTGTCCGCGGACTGGAACAGGAACCCGAACGGGGGCGGCGTTGCGGGCTGTGTTTCAGCTTTAACTTGCAGGCCGCGGCTGCCAAGGCGCGGGAACTGGCCATCCCCTGGGTCACTTCCACGCTCACCATTTCCCCGCATAAAAATGCTGCGGCAGTGATAAAAGCCGGGCAGCATGCGGCCCAGCTGCATGCTGTCCGCTTTCTGGAACGCGATTTTAAAAAAAATGACGGGTTTAAACGCAGTCTGCTGCTTTCACGGGAATTGCATCTTTACCGGCAGAATTATTGCGGCTGTCTTTTTTCCCGGCCAAGGAGCGGGGATGCCTGAATTGCCGGAAGTGGAGACCATTCGCCGCGTTTTGGCGGATAAAATAAGCGGACGCAGGATTGTACGGATAAGCGTGTGTCTGCACCGTGCGGCTGCTTCCCGTCTGAGCCGCACTCTGCGCAGCCAGGGTGCGGCCTTGCGAAAAAATGTACACGGCCGCAGGATCATGGGCATCCGCCGCCGGGCCAAGTACTTGCTGGTGGACCTGGATGAAGGGGTATTGCTTTTTCATCTGGGCATGACCGGACAGTTGTTTGCAGCCAGGGGCGGGCAGGTCCACGACCGCTTGCCGTCTTTGCCTGACAAGCATACGCATTTGATATTGTATTTATCCGGCGGTTTACAGCTTTATTTTAGGGATATCCGCAAGTTCGGCCGTGTGTGCTTGCTCGCGCGCGGTCAGGAAAGGCGGGTTTTTCAAGGTCTCGGCCCAGAACCCTTCAGCAAGGCGTTCACGCCTGCGGTTTTACAACAGGGTTTGAAAGGCAAAAAAGCATCGGTTAAATCCTTGCTGCTGGGACAAAAAATCGTCGCCGGCCTGGGAAACATATATGCGGACGAAGCCTTGTATCGGGCGGGGATAGCGCCGCAGACGCCCGGGGGGCGGGTGTGGCCGGAAAAAATAACCGTTTTGCACACGGCCGTCAGGGCGGTGCTGCGCCAGGCCATCCGTTTTCGGGGCACCAGCTTGTCGGATTATTATGATCCGGAAAGCAGACAGGGTCAATTTCAAGACCGCTTGCGCGTATACGGCCGGCAGGGAGATCCCTGCCGGCAATGCGGCACTTCGGTGTTAAAGGCCGTGGTTGCCGGACGAGGCACCCATTGGTGTCCTGCCTGCCAGCGGCAGCATGGCGGCAAGGCTGGGTGATGGTAAATAGCAGGCGGTCAATGGAAAATGGCGATTTTTTTAACCGCCAAGGGGATCTCCTCGCCGTCGGAGCGTATAAACACCACCCGGCAATAGATGATGCCCAATACGCGGTCTTCGATGTTCCAACCCACGCAGTGATACGGCGCGTATTGATAAAGGGTGTCGAGGCGATCCCCCAATATGTCGTATATCTCCACGCGGGTGGTTTCGGCCAGCGCTTCCTCCCAGGAAAACCAAATGATTTCCTTGGACGGATCGGCATAGACCTGGTAGCGATTGTCAAGGACCTGCTTTTCCACATATTTCACCAGCGGCCGCGTGGATCCGGCTGCAGCTGCGGGGTCACTCCTCCTGGCCGGCGGGTTCACAGGTGTGACGGCAGCGGTGGTTTTTTGCGGAAAAGCACGCCGGGCTGTTGGTGAAAGGGAAATGTATTCGTAGTGGCCTCCGGAACCAGGACGGGACATCAAGGGTTCATCGGCCTGAACGGTCATGGGAAGGCAGACACTGGCGCAGATACTAAAGGATATCGTATGAAGCAGGGCGGAAAAATACGCCGGCATTTTGTGGAAGCGGCCGGTCTTGCTGCTTTTGTTTCTCATGTCACCTCTCGTGCGCCCAACATGAAATGGATTCGGTAAAACAAACAGACTGCGCTTCATGCATCCCGCCTGCGCCCACAACGGCTGCCGGCAATGAGGAGATAAAAAGGTGTGGCGTATTTCTATTGCAGGGATTGTTTTATCCGGCTGATCTCTTTTTTGGCCGCTTGCCGGCCTGCTTCAATCAATTCCTTTTTCTTTGAAAAATCCGTGATGCCGATATTTCCCACCTCTGGCTGAATCAGGAAATCAAAATCATTTTTACGCAGACGGACGATCTCGTCGCCCATGATGCCGATGGACTCCAGGATGACGGCCAGGGCATTGGGCGCCTGCGTATCAAAAGCCTTGCGCGGTTTTGCGATATTCACGCCGATGACGATATCAGCGCCCATTTTGCGGGCAACCTGCGGGGCCAGGTTGCCCAGCACCCCGCCGTCGACCAGCAGCGTGTCCTGATAGGGCATGGGGGAAAAAACGCCGGGGACTGAAATACTGGCCCGGATGGCGTCGCGAATGCGTCCGGTCCGAAAAACCACTTGGGTGCCGGTGTTGATGTCTACGGCCACGATGGCCAAAGGTATTTTTAAATCTTCGATGAAGCGGGATTCTATGTTGTTGTCAATATAACGCAGAATGGCTTCGCCCTTGGCCAGTCCCTCGGCAATGCCGAACACCTTAAAGTCAAAGATTTCATTCTTCTCAATCTTAAAAGCGCTCCATTCCAGCTTGAAGGAATCAGAGGTGTCCGCATAGAGCGCTCCAATGAGGCTGCCCACACTGACGCCTACCATCATGTCTATAGGAATACCGGCGCTCTCCAATTCCCGGATCACGCCGACATGGGCAAAACCCCGGGCCCCGCCGCCGCCAAGAACCAAGGCGACTTTTATTGGTTTCACGTCTTTGACCGGGGCGAGTGCGCACCCTTTACAAAACCAGCACAGCAAGAGCAAGGGCATGCACAGGACGGCAAGACGGTTTCTCTGTAAAACAGAGGTTTTCACTGGGGGACTCCTTGTGGGGTTTTCCTCATATGTACACTGAAACGCCGCATAATTCAATGCTATTTTCATTGCCGTCTCTGTCCGCGTCCGGGCAAAACAAGAGCGGAGCATTCACGGCGCCGGCTGCAGGCAGGCGTTTGGTCTCCGGCCAGGTAGCGCTGCAAAAGGGTGAAGCCAAAAAGAGGCCTGAGTCACGAAGCCGGCTTGGAAAAAGAAGGATGGCAAAAATGCATTTTACGATATAATAACCACACCCGCGGCTGCATATGCCCGGACTGATAATTGGCATGTGTCCGGCAGACTGGACAAAATATGCTGCCGGCGCCGGAAACAGCCCGGGATGTTTGCGGGTTCAGCCGGAGCCGGAGGCGGGGGCGGATAAAACCATGGCCATACCAGCAGATAAAGCGAAAGCGGGAAAAGAAATAGCCGATTTGAGGGGGGAGTGCAACCGTCACAACCGCCTGTATTATATGCTGGCTGAGCCGGAAATCACGGATATAGAATACGACCGTTTGTACCGCCGCTTGCAGGACTTGGAAGCCCGCTACCCGGATCTCATCACCCCGGATTCGCCCACCCAGCGGGTGGGGGGCGAACCACTGGAAAGTTTCACGGCCGTGCGCCATACCGAACCCATGCTGTCTTTGGACAACACCTATTCAGAGGATGAACTGGCGGAGTGGGATGAACGCGTGCGTAAAGCCCTGCCCGGCGAGAAAATTGCGTATGCGGTGGAATTAAAAATCGACGGCGTGGCTGTTGCCATAAAGTACCGCGACCGCCGCTTGTGGCAGGCAGTCACCCGCGGGGACGGCGAAAACGGCGATAATGTCACGGAAAACATCAAAACCATCCGGAGCCTGCCGCTCACGCTGGAGGCGGGTGCGTTGCCGGGAAGCCTTGAAGTGCGGGGGGAGGTTTTTTTACCCAAAAAGGCTTTCGCCAGATTGAATGAGAAAAAACAAGAGGCGGCTGAAAAGCCTTTTGCCAACCCGCGCAATGCGGCCGCAGGTTCGCTGAAATTGCTGGATCCGCGTTTGACCGCCGCCAGGCCATTGGCGGTTTTTATCTATGGGGCGGATTCCGCCACGGCGTTGTCTTTAGGAACACAATCCCGGCTGCTGGCAACCCTGCAAAGCTGGGGTCTGCCCGTGAATCCGCATCACACTGTTTGCACAGATATGGCCAGGCTCCGCGAATTTTTGCAGGTGTGGCGGGAGAAACGCCACGCCTTGCCGTATGAAACCGACGGCCTGGTCGTCAAGGTGGAAGACTTAGAGCAGCGGCAGCGTCTGGGATCCACCTCTAAAAGCCCGCGTTGGGCCATTGCCTTTAAATATGCGGCCGAGCAAGCGCAGACCAAGTTGCTGGACATTACTGTCCAGGTCGGGCGCACGGGAGTGCTTACACCGGTGGCGGAACTGGAACCGGTTTTCCTGGCCGGGTCGACAATCGGGCGGGCCACTTTGCATAATGAGGAAGATATACGGCGCAAGGATGTCCGGATAGGGGACGTGATTGTTGTGGAAAAGGCAGGGGAAGTCATCCCGCGCGTAGTGGAGCCGGTTGTTTCCGCCAGGACCGGCAATGAAAAAAAATTTCACATGCCGCGGGTATGTCCTGTCTGCCAGAGCCGCACCTTTCAACTGGAGGAAGAAGTCGCCTGGCGCTGCCTGAATCCGGCTTGCCCGGCCCAGGTCAAAGGCCGGGTGCTGCATTATGCCCAGCGCCAGGCCATGGATATTGAGGGCTTGGGCGAAGCCCTGGTGGAGCAACTGGTGGATGCCGGACTGATCGGGGATTACGGCGATTTGTATGCATTAAAAGGGGAACAGCTGATTCCCTTGGAACGCATGGCGGAAAAATCAGCGGAAAATCTCATCCGCGGCATTGACGCGTCCAGGCGGCGAACCCTGGGGCGCCTGCTCTTTGCCCTGGGCATCCCGCAGGTGGGCGAACATGCAGGGGAGGTTTTGGCCTCATATTTTTCCGACCTGCACGCTTTAGCCCGGGCATCGCTTGAGGAATTGGACGCCATTCCCGATATAGGACCGAAAGTCGCCAGGTGCATTTATAATTTTTTCCGTCATGCAAAAACCTTGGAAATCCTGCACAAATTGGAAAAAGCCGGAGTTAATTTCCGGCGAATGCGGGAAGAAGCAAAAACACAAGGGTTGTTATCAGGCAAGATTTTTGTTTTTACCGGAGAATTGACGGGTTTTACCCGCAGCCAGGCCGAAAGCAGAATCAAAGCCTTGGGCGGAAAAGCCGCAGCCGCGGTATCCAAAAAAACCGATTATGTGGTGGCCGGCGCCGACGCCGGCGCCAAGCTGGGGAAGGCGAAAAAATTAAAAATTGCGATTCTCACCGAAAAGGAATTTGTCCAGTTGCTGGAAACAGGCAAACCTAAAAATCCCTCGTCCTGACTAAAACCACCTGAGAATATGCTGTTCTGGCCCCAGGGCCGGCTGTCCGGCTTTTTCCTCACGCCCACCCGGGGGGGTTGCCATATTATTTTCCTTAAAGGTCAAATTTAGTGAAATATTTACAGGGCCAAGGCAGTCTATATTATTAAAGGACGTACAGGCCGAAAGTCTGAGGCCAGGATCAGGATGCCTGTCATGCAAAAGAAAATATTGGTCGTGGAAGACTCGCCTGACCTGCGGGAGATATTCTCCGCTTCTTTGGAAAAAACCGCCGGCGTGGTGTATGCGGGCACAGTGGCGGAGGCGGAGGAAGCCATCCGCCGGGAGGATGATTTTCATTTGGCCATCATCCAACTGGCCTTGGCTGACAACAGTTTTGTTCAGGAAGAGACAGGCGTGTACGCGGGATTTTATGTGGGCGAACAGGTGCGGCATAAATATTCCGACATCCCCATCATTTTTGTGACAGGATCTTTTAATGCCACAGTGGAAACAAAACTGGCCCAATTTACCAGGGCCGGCTTGCTGGTGCTGCCTTTTGCCTGCGAGGAATTAAGAAAAATAGTGGATTTGATATTCGTTGACCAGAGCAAGCCGTGCAGGTCCAAATACAATTAGGCCACGGCTGATCCCTGCCCGGCGCAGGAAGGAATAAAACCAGCAGGCAGTGATGCAGGAGTCTTCACATGCACGGGGAATTGCCGTGGCTTCATTACGAGCAGGCGGCGAGAGTTTGGCAGCAGCCTGATCATTGACGACAGTAACTTCCTCCCGGACAGGCTGGCATGCCTGTCTTTTCTCCCCTGAACCCGCCCCCTTCTTTTCGCTGGAAAAGGAGAAGGAGGGGGTTGGGGGGGGGATGCGGGATACGGTTTTTTGCTGCAGGCGGCAATTATTTCCACACTCCGGGTATTTTTTGGCCGCAATACTCGCAGCAGCCGTCCTTAAGGTGAAATTCTTCGATAAAATAACCCCGCCGCAGGATCAGCAATTTCCCGCAGGAATGGCAAAAAGTGCTGTTGTATTCATGTCCAGGAACATTGCCCAGGTAGACATATCGGATGCCTGCGGTTTTGGCCAGGGCAGCAGCCTGCACCAGGGTTTTAACCGGTGTGGGCGGCAGGCGGGTGAGTTTATGCTGGGGAAAAAACCGTAAAAAATGGACCGGCACGTCGGGGCCGAGATTTGTAGCCACCCACTCACACATGGCCTTGATCTCCTCACGGCTGTCATTGACAGTGGGAATAACCAAATATCCCACCTCCAGCCATACACCCTGGGATTTGTAGATCATCAGGGTTTCCAGCAAAGGATGAAACTTGGCGCCAGCCACCAGACGGTAGGTTTTATCACTAAAGCCCTTCAGATCCACATGGGTGGCATCAATAACCTGGCATAATTTTTTAAGGGGTTTGGGATTAATATATCCGCAGGTGATGGCAGTATTGCGAATCCCGTGCTGCTTGGCCAAAAAGGCGGTATCAAACATATATTCATAAAAAACCGTGGGTTCGCTGTAGGTGAAAGAAATCGACGGGCAGCCCTCTTTTTGGGCCTGGGCCACGATTTGTTCCGGCATGAGCAGCTGTGTACGCACGGTCCCCGGCTCTGCCTGGGAAATGCTCCAATTCTGACAGAAGACACAACGCAGATTGCACCCCACCGTGGCCAGGGACAGAGTCGGCGTGCCGGGGAGGAAATGGTACAGGGGTTTTTTTTCAATGGGATCGATGTTTAAGGAGCATGGTTTGGCATAAACCAGGGAGATGAGTTTGCCTTTGACATTCCTGCGCACGCGGCAATACCCCACATCATTGGGTTTTATGACGCAGGCGCGCGGGCAGAGCAGACATTGGATCTCATCCGCCGGCAGGCGCTCATAATGCTCGGCTTCTTTGGCATCCGGCGCGCCGTGCAGGTGACCTGGAACAGCGAGCATGGTTGCCAGAACCAGTGCCGGCCAGAAAGCACAGCCCACTGTAATTTTCATGGTTTGCCTCCTGGGGGCACAAGATGATCCCGGATACCGGGAGTGAACACGGGGATTTTGCCAAAGGTGCCAAAGCTGTTCACATAAAAAGGCGGGGGCGCGGTTGGAAATAATCATCATCGTCTCCATGAAACCCGATGTTGCCAGGCGCCGGGCAGCTATTGAAAAAAACCATCTCTCCATAAACACCCTGTGGCGCACCCTTCATATTATAATACATGACACCGGCAATGAACGACAGGATTTACTCGGAAGTACTTATATACTAGAATAATGACGGCTGCAATACCTGGCAGGCAAAGCGGACGCAAGGACCAGAGGCCATGGATGGGGAGCCTGGCCGCAGGCAGGGCGGTGGCAGCCTCAAGCCGGCAAGGTCAGACAGCAGCCCTGCGGCTGCAACAGCCGGCGGATGTTCATATCCTGACAGGGAGAAGCTTCGCCAATATGCTTCAGACCGTGTTTTTACTATCAGGCTTTATGTCTGTCATTGCCCAGACGGTTTTGTTGCGTGAAATGCTGGTGGTTTTTCAAGGCAATGAACTGTCTGTCGGCATCATGCTGTCGCAATGGCTTTTAGGCGTGGCTGCCGGCAGTTATCTGGCCGGCGCCGGCATGGACCGGAAAGGATTCCCCCTGTTCCAGGGACTGACAGCTTCTTTTGTGCTGACCGGCGGCTTGCTCATGGCAGGTCTGGTGTTTATCAGGCATTTCCGCTTTCTGGTGCATGTTTTTCCGGGCGAGGGATTGTCTTTGTTTCATGTTTTGTGGGGTTCTGTCGCCGTGTTTTTACCGCTGAGCATTGTCATCGGCGCCCAGTTTGTTTTTGGCGTGCGCTGGGCGGAGCAAAAACAGCACGCCTATCCGGCCAGTGCGATATACCTCTGGGAGGCGACCGGATACCTGCTCGGCGGCATGATACATACTTTCTTGCTGCTCACGCACGTGGCTGCGTTTAGCATCGGCGGCGCCTTGTTCAGCCTGGGTGTTGCCTGCCTGGCAGTGCTGGTACGCTCCCGGCGGGCCAAAGGGATCGCCTGGGCCGGAGTGCTCATGAGCGTACTGGCGACAGTGTGTTGTGCGCCTTGGGCGGAGGAATGGTCCGCAGCGAGGCTGTATGCCCCCAATACTTTGCTGGCCGTGCAGAATTCACCCCATGGCCAGCACGCGGTGGCTGAAAAAGACCAGTCGCAGATATTCCTCATCGACGGCAACCCGGTTTTGACTTTTCCCCACCCTGATCAGACCCGGATTGAAGAAAACGTGCACCTGCCCCTTTTATTCCATCCCCGTCCCAGGGAGGCGCTGCTGTTGGGGAGTGCGGGCCTGTATTTGCCGGCCATGCTGGCGCATCCCCTTGCGCAGCTGGATTACGCGGAGGCGGATCCCTATTTTATCCGCTTTATGCAAAAATACGCCCCGGCGCAGTATGCCGCCTGCCTCCATGATCCCCGGCTCACCATTCATTACCAGGACGGCCGCGCCTTTTTGGATAAAACCAGCCGCACGTATGATGTCATCCTGCTGGGCTTCCACCTGCCAGCCACTTTGGCGGACAACCGGTTTTTCACGGTTGAGTTCTTCCGATCCGTCCGGCGCACCCTCAAGTCCGGCGGTATCGTTGTTTTGACCCTGCCAGGATCCCTGGTCTATCTCAACCGGGAGCTGGCGGAGATCAACCGCATTCTCCTGGCAACCCTGCAATCCGTTTTTCCGGCAGTACAAATAGTGCCTGGTGAAGAAAACCTGCTTATTGCCTTCAATACCTCCCGGCAGCCGGAAACGCCGGAAGCGGTGAAAAAAAGATTTTACAGCTCCGCCTTGGAGTGTGGCTTTCTTTCTGAAAAATATCTTGATTACCGCCTGGATCCCGGGAAATACGCGTGGCTGCAAGAACAACTGGGGCCGGCTGCAGCCGCCAAAAAGGAGAACCGCGATTTCATCCCCCGCTGCCTGACAGCGTCCTTGCTGTATTGGCAGGAAATGTTCGCGCCCGGCGTGAATAAAGTCTATGTCCAAAGCATGCGTTTTTCGTGGTTGTTGTGGCTGTTACTTTTGCTCTGGCTGTTGCGAGGCCGGGTTGGAGCCTATGGGACCATGTTCGCCAGCGGCGGCGCGGGTATGGGGCTGCACATGCTCAGCCTGTGGAGCCTGCAGCTGCGCAGCGGCGCCTTGTATTTGTGGATCGGAATGCTCAACGCCGTATTCATGGCCGGGATAGCCGCCGGCGCATTTTATTTTAGACGTCTGGCGCAGGGCGGGAATCAGGTCAGGCGCCTGCGCTGGCTGGAATTTTTATTTGTCGGCTGGATTGTCATCGGCTGGGTGTTGTTCATTCCCGGATTGCCCTGGCAGGCTTGTTTCGCAGTATCGGCTGGTTCGGGATTTTTCGTGGGCCTGGAATTTCCAACCTTGGCGGCTTTTTTAACCTCGGAGCATCAGGCTCCGGAAAGCCGGATTGCCGGCCCGCTGTATGCGGCGGATGTGCTGGGCGGATGGCTGGCGGCCTTGCTGTTGGGGGCCTTATGGATTCCAACCTGGGGGTTTTCCCACACGCTGTTGCTGCTGCTGGGAGTAAAAGGCGCCACTGCCTGGTGGTGGATGAGAAAGGCGTCACCCCACGGGTCTGGTTGAAAAAATGCCAACGAAAACAGGCGTGGAAGCAACCGTTGGGCGCGCAGTGCCAAGGCCCCATCCCGCGCAAGCAAAAAAGAGGTTTTTTTAAGGCAGGTCATTTAAAATCAATGTTGTAAAAGAGGCGGATGACCTTTTCCTTCAACTTGGAGGGGAGAAAGGGCGCAATGATGGGGGTCAGACCAGTGAAAAAATCCGCGGCGGTATAATAGGCCTTGGGATTTTTGCTGTTGAGTATTTTGTAAATGGTCTTTGCCACCAAGACGGGTTTGGGGGCGATTTTCATGTTTTTGTCGATCGTCGTCCAACAGGCTGCACAGCGTTTTTGATACGGGGAATCCGGAGGCATGTGCCTGTAGGTCGCGTCGTTAAACTCTGTTTGTATGTCGCCCGGCCTGACGGCCGCCACTTTGACGCCGGTTGCGTACAATTCCTGCCGCAAGCCCTGGGTAAGCGCTTCGACAGCATATTTGGCGGCTGAATAATGGGCCTGGAAGGGGATGCAGACCACGCCCCCGATCGAGCTGACCAAAACAATGTGGCCGGTATGGCGCTGGCGCAGGGATGGCAGCACGGCCTGAATAGTGCGCACATATCCGAAAAAATTGGTCTCCATTTGTTCATAGACCTTCTCCAGGGGCATTTCTTCAATGCTGCCAAATATGCCGAACCCGGCATTGCACACCAAGGCGTCCAACAGACCATGCTGGTCCAATATTGTTTTTACAGCAGCGGCCACGGACTGGTCTTGTGTTACATCCATCTCGATTAAGGTCGCACGGCCTTGATATTGCTGCTGCCAAGCCTCTGCCACCTCCCTGCGTTTGTTCAGGGACCGCGTGGTGCCAAAAACCCGCCATTGCTTGTCAGCCAGGTATTTGGCAGTAGCCAGACCAATGCCCGCTGATGCTCCGGTAACCAAAACTGTGCGCATACCAACCTCCTTCAGACATGCCCGAAGATAAACTGGCGCCTGATTTTGCCATATAAAGACACTCCTGTCAATGTGTGCTCTGGCCACAACAGTTCTTGACAAGTCAACACAGCTCCTTTACAGTAGGCATGGCCATTTTTGTTTGCACATTTGGAGTTATAGACCGGAGTGGCCGCGCCATCCAGGAT
>JAFGIQ010000143.1 GCA_016929575.1 candidate division FCPU426 bacterium | reverse complement strand
GTCCTGACCCGCACTTTTCTCTGGCAGGACGCAAGTGGCCGCAGCACGGAATTTAAATATGAGCGCCTGGTTTCCATGGCCGAGCCGCAGCTGGCCGCCTTGCGGGTGACGATCAAACCGGTCAATTGGTCCGGAAGCCTTCGCATTGAAAACTTTTTGGATGCAGAGGTGGATAATATTGATTTTCACAAGGGCGGATATCAAATGCGGCCCGAACGCTATTATTTTGTGGACCTGGAATCCGCCGTCAGCCAGGCGGCCGACGGGTTGCTCATGACGGTAAAAACCAGGACCAATCCCTACCGGGTGGCAGAAGCCGTGCGTTTTCGCCTTACCTGCGAAGGCCGCCAGGCTGGGGCGGCCTCCTTGGTCCGCAAAGAGAAAAAACGCATCGCCGCCCACAAACAGGTTTCGGTCAAGGCCGGCATGGTGTATACGCTGGAAAAAATGATCGGCCTGGCCACCTCCCGTGACGGGCATCAAGGCATCCGGCTCGGACAGGCCGCAGACGGGGTGGCAGCCCGGGCCTTGGCGCGCGGATTTGACCGGGTCTGCGCGGATCATGCAGTTGCCTGGGTCAAACGCTGGCGGACCGGTGATGTGGAGATCACAGGGCACTTCAGCGACCAGCAGGCCATGCGTTTCTCGATTTTTCATCTCTGCCAGTTTGTGAATCCGGAAGACACAAAAGTCAACATCGGTTCGCGGGGGCTTACGGCTGAAATGCACTATGGCAATTGCTTTTGGGACACAGAGCTTTTCATCCTGCCGTACTATATCTATACCTGGCCGGAAGCAGCGCGCGCATTGCTGTCATACCGCTACCAGACCCTGCCCGAGGCCCGCAACAAGGCCAGGCGCCTTTTCTTTAAAGGCGCCATGTATCCCTGGATGTCATCCTATCCGGGCCGGGAACAGGCGGATTACTGGGAATACGCCAACATCGCCATCCATATCGTGGGGGACGTGCACTACGCGCTGGAACATTATTATCAGGCCACGGCGGACGAGGGCTTCATGGAAAAATACGGCGCCGAGATTGTTTTTGAAACCGCCCGTTTCTGGAACAGCCGCGCCTACTACAATCCGCGCCGCCGGGCGTACATGATCAATACGGTCAAGGGGCCGAATGAATACGACGGCGTGGTCAACAACAACACCTATACCAACTGGCAGGCGCGCTTTAATCTGCAAAAAGCGGCCGCCTTGGCCAGGGCCTGGAAAAGGGAGAAGCCCGGCGCCTGGCGCCGGGTGTCCCGAAAAATCCGCCTGACCGAAGCAGAGCTGAAGTCCTGGGAAAAGACCGCCCAGGGCCTTTTCATCCATTATGACCGGAGAAAAAAGCTCTACCTCGAGGATGACCAGTTCCTGGACAAGGAACCTTTTGACCTGAAGGC
Source organism: candidate division FCPU426 bacterium (assembly GCA_016929575.1). Taxonomy (GTDB): domain Bacteria; phylum Oederibacteriota; class JAAXVQ01; order JAAXVQ01; family JAUVAV01; genus JAFGIQ01. The sequence goes on along the minus strand of JAFGIQ010000143.1, from coordinate 3,454 downwards.
CCTCAAGCCGGGGAGAAAGATCATCACCGAACGCGGGGTGTCCTGGGACACGCTGCTGCGCCTGCAGATTGTGAAACAGGCGGATGTGCTTTTGCTGATGACCCTTTTTCCGGACAGTTTTACCGCCGGACAAAAAAAAGCGGCGTGGAATTTTTATGAACCCAAGACCTGCCATGACTCCTCGCTTTCCCCCAATACGCACGCCATCATGGCCGCGCAACTGGACCTGCCGGAGAAGGCGATGTTTTACTGGGATGAGACCGCGCGCCTGGACATAGACGACAGCATGGAAAACTCCTATCTGGGCGTGCATTCCGCCTGCGTGGGCGGCACCTGGCAGATTGCCATTCTGGGGTTTGCCGGCATGCGGCTTTTGGCAGACGGGTTTGCCTTCAATCCCCGGCTGCCCAAACGCTGGCAGGGCCTGCGTTTTACACTCAACCACAGCAACCGCCTGCTTCAAGTTGCCCTGGGAAAAAGGGAAACAATTTTATCCCTGGCGCCCGAAGCCGGAAAGCCCATGACCGTTTTTCTGGGGAAAAGGCGCCTGACCCTTCAGCCGGGAGAGGAAAGGCGCATCCGGGGCTGAGGCGGGATCGCAAGGAGGCGGTGGGAAATGAAGATTTCGCGCAGGGGAAAAACGTGGACCGTTGCTTCCGGCCATTTGCAGGCAGAGATCGACCTTAAGGACGGAGGCAAAATACGCAGGCTGTCCTCCAGGCTCAGCCGCCGTAATTTCTTCTTTGTCGATCCGCGCGGCCGGCTGGAAGGCAGGCTCTACCTTCAACACGATATCAGCGGCTGGGATGAATGCTTTCCCACCGTGGGTTTTTCCTCCGGCCGGTTCGGCCAGGACCACGGCGTCTTGTGGGATGTGCCCTGGGAGGCCTACCGCCAGGGCCGGCAGTTGATCACCCGCATTTCGCGTCCGCACGGCATGCCTGTCATATGCACCCGCATCGTCACTGCGCCGGAAGAAAATGCCATTCGTTTTGATTATACCCTGGTCAATTTAAGCAACAGCCATATTCCTTTTATTTATGCCGCCCATTCCATTTTGGCCGTGGATCCCCGCACCCGCCTGCGGCTGCCCGGCGTGGACAAGCTGTCCGTGCTGGGACACGACGGCCAGCTCAAAGCCAATCAACAGCAGGCCTGGCCTGTGGCCGGGCTGAAAAACGGCAGGCTCTGCAGGCTGGACACGCATTTTACGCCGGAAAGAAAATTATCCGGCAAGTGGTTTGCAGCACACTGCCACAAAGCGCACGTCACTTTTCCCAGCACCCGGGAGACCCTGACCCTGACCTGGGATGCCAAACAACTGCCGTATTTGGGTTTGTGGCTTTCTTTGGGCGTGCCGCTGGATCCGGGCGCGCCGGCTCCGGGACGCTGGATCTGCGCAGCCCTGGAACCAAGCAATTTTGACCATGACATCATTCATGAAAAAAAGACGCCGCGCCTGAAACCCCGCTCCGCCTATTCCTTCTGGATCCAATGGAAGCTCTCCTGCAGGGAAAAAATCGTTAAAAGGGCGCGCCGCCGGCTTTTACTCCGGCGTTTCAGCGGCATTCTGCCCGGAAAGTAGACTTTTTTGCATCCGCATGCTGTCAGGGCATTCTCATCACTCCTACAGGGTGAATTCGTTGTTGCCTTTACCCCCCGCCCAATGCTATTCTGCGCCTGGCGCCTGCAGGCAGCGGCAACCAAGTACAAAGGCGGGGATGGCCCATGGACCGCAATCAAAAAGACGCATTCGACGATTTTACCACAGTCGCCCTGTGCCTGTTGCTGGCCTGCATTGTGGCAGTATTATTAACCAGCATGACCCAGCTGACGGCCAGGACGGTCTGGCCGCAGCTGTTGTTTTATCAGCTGCTGAGAGCAAAATCCTTGTCACTCTGGACGGTCAGCCTGGCGCCGCAGGCGGTCGTATCGCCGGTCATGGTCCCTTTGTACGCCAGCATGATTCCCTTGGGATTACATGTGCTCGCCCTGGTATTGCTGCAGCCCTTGGTCCGGGGCTTGGGAGTCTTTGCGCGGCTGGTGTATATCTTTCTGTCTTTGGTGCCTGTTTTTGGACCTATTGCTGTTCAGACCTTGCTCAAGAGCATCGGGGAATCCAGGGATTAAAAGGCCGGTTGGCATTGACTTTATGCCTGTATTCTGTTATAAAAATCGCCTGTTTTGCAGATCCGTACGGAAAAGAGGTTTGAAAAGGCATGGGTAAATATGGGGATTTTGACAATTCCAGGCGGGAATACGTCATCAACCGCCCCGATACACCAAAGCCCTGGGACAATTATCTATGGAACGATGTCTATTACCGCAATGTCGATCAATTGGGGAAAGGCTATTCCAGATATCAGACCCAGGACGGGCATCAGACCCAGCTGCTGTTCGGAGCGCACAATAATCCGCAGGATTCACGCCTGCTGTACATACGCGACGAGGAATGGGGCATCTACTGGAACATAGGCTGGGACCCGGTGCAGCGGACTCCGGAAAAATATTCCTGCCGGCATGGTTTGGGCTATACCATTATTGAGAACACGACCCAGGGCATTACCGCCACGGACCGGATTTTTGTTCCCCTGGGCAAAGACCCGGTGGAATACTGGACCGTGACTGTGAAAAACGAGACCGATCAAACCCGCACCCTGTCATTGTTCACCTATGCGGAAATGTCCCTGGCCGGCGCCCGGACCTACGGCCACATGATGTTTATGAGCGGGCACTATTATCCGGAGCTGAATGCGGTCATCGCCTGCAAAAAAGCTGAAGGCCTGCCGCACACCAAGTATGCGGCTTTCCTCGCGGCGGACGTCAAGCCCCACAGCCATGATGCCTCGCAAAGAACTTTTTTGGGCCCCTACCGGAGGGTCGCCAACCCCCTGGCCGTGGAAAAAGGGCAGTGCTTCAATTCCGTGGGCAGCGGCGAGCCCATTGTCGGCAGCCTGCAGATCAAGGTGGTCTTGCAGCCCGGGGAAACCCAAAGTGTGAATTTTCTTTTAGGCGTGACGGACAATGCCAGGCCGGCCGAGGAGACTAAAATTCTACTCGACCGCTATCTGTCGCGGGAAAAGGCGGAGCAGGCTTTTTTGGACCTGCAAAAGGAAAAAGAAAAACGCTTTGCCGGCGTGCGGGTGGAAACGCCCGATGAACGCTTGGATGCCATGGCCAATATCTGGCACCAGCAGCAGGTCGACTGGGGCGCCACCTGGGTGCGCTGGGGCATCAAGGGCTACCGGGATATTCTGCAACAAGCCCAGGGCATAGCGCTCGTGGATCCGGCCTTGTGCCGCAGGGATTTTTTGGACGCCTGCCGTTTTCAATACGCAGACGGCTTTGCCCTGCGCGGCTGGGACCCGATCGACAAGATGGCCTATGCGGATTCCGCCCAATGGATGGTCGGCACCATCACCGAGTACCTCCGCGAGACCGGCGATTTTGCGGT
>JAFGIQ010000142.1 GCA_016929575.1 candidate division FCPU426 bacterium | reverse complement strand
CGGCGATACTTTTAAAAAACTGGTAGAAACCATGGCCGCTGAAGCTGGGGAGACAATCTGATTTCCTGGCAGGAAAGCGGCAGCGCAGCACGGCGGCGGAAGCAACCGCGGCAGACGGGGACAAGGAGCGGCGCAGATGAGTAGTGCGCGGGGTCAACAGGGAAATATTGACGTTTCGCTTTTAACTGTGACGGCGGTGCTGATCAGCCTTGGCCTGATCATGGTGTATTCATCCTCTACGATTCTGGCCATGAAGGAATTCGGCGACTCTTATTTTTTCATCAAACGGCAGCTGTTGTGGGCGTTTTTCGGGCTGCTGGGTTTGTGGGCCATGGCCTGCTACCCCTATCAGGAATTGAAAAAGTGGGTTAAGCCGGCCATCGTGCTTTGCGCGGTTTTGCTGGTCGCGGTTTTAATACTTTCCATCGGCAAGACCGTCGGCGGGGCAAGACGCTGGCTCTCCCTGGGGCCGGTTTCCTTCCAGCCGGCCGAATTGTTGAAAGTCGTGCTGGTGGCGTATTTGGCGGAGACCTTGTCCAGGCGGGAGAAGGTGATGACTTCTTTTGTGCAAGGGCTGCTGCCGCACCTGCTGGTATTGGGCGCAGCCGCGGCTTTGTTGCTTTGCCAGCCGGATTTGGGCACGGCCGTGATTTTGATTGCCGTGGGGTGCACCATGATTTACCTTGCCGGGGCGCGGTTTTCGCATCTTCTCAGCCTCGGCTTGGCGGCTTTGCCTGTGGCTTTCGCGCTGGTGTATCAAGTGGATTACCGGCGGCGGCGATTGGACGCTTTTTTTGATCCCTGGCAGGAGCCATTGGGGAAAGGATTTCAAGTGATCCAGTCGTTTTTGGCCTTGGGAAGCGGCGGGCTGTGGGGCCGCGGGCTTTGTGAAAGCCAACAGAAGCTTTTTTATCTGCCGGCTCCGCACACGGATTTTATTTTCAGCATTCTGGGGGAAGAGCTGGGCTTTGTCGGCGCTTTTGGCTTATTGCTTCTGTTTAGCTTTATATTGTGGAAAGGCTTTGCCATCGCCCGGCGCTGCGAAGACCGTTTCGGCAAGCTGCTGGCAGCCGGCCTGACCTTGCTGCTGGGGGCGCAGGCATTCATCAATATTGGAGTGGCCACGGGCATGATGCCCACCAAAGGCACAACCCTGCCTTTCATCAGCGCCGGCGGGTCTTCACTGTTTTTTTCCCTGCTGGCCATGGGTATTTTGCTTTCCATTTCCCGGCATCATCCGGAGGAGGAAGCGTGACCGCAGCAACAATGTCGCTGGGCATCTGTGGCGGAGGAACCGGCGGGCATATTTTCCCGGCCTTGTCCGTGGTCTCGGAGATACGCCGGTTGCAGCCGGAGGCCCTGATTTATTATTTCGGCAAAGCGGGCGGCATGGAGCAGGATCTGGCCGGCAGGCACGGGTTGCCGTTTTACGGATTGGAGCTGGCGGGGATTACCAGGTCTTGGTCCTGGCAAAACACCGTGAGTCTGTGGAAAGCGGGCGCCGGTTTTACGCGCGCCCGGGCCTATCTGCGCGATTTGAAAATTCAAGCGGTGTTGGGGACGGGGGGGTATGTCTGCGGGCCCGTGGTGTTGGCGGCCGCCAGTCTGGGCCTGCCGACGATTATTCATGAGAGTAATTTTGTGCCGGGCGTGACCAACCGCCTATTAGGCCGGTGGGTGACAACGGTATGCGTCACGCACGCCCAAACCGCCCGTTATTTTTCCGGTCACAAGGTTACGGTTACCGGATTTCCCTTGCGGGAAAGGTTGAACGAGCCCACCCGGGAAGAAGGAAGCCGCATTTTTGGCTTGGATGCGGCCAAGCGCGTGCTCTTTGTTTTTACCGGAAGCCAGTCGGCGCATAAGGTTAACCGCGCGGTGGCGGATTTGCTGCCCATGCTGCCCAAACGCATGCCGGATCTGCAGATTTTATGGATGACCGGCGAGGCCGATTTTCCCCTGGGCCAGCAGGCATGTCAAAAAACAAGCGCCCGGGTGGAATTGCGGGCCTTCATTCATGAAGTTCCGGAAGCGTATGCAACCTCGGACATGGTACTGGCCAGAGCCGGGGCGGGAACTGTCGCTGAATTGTCGGCGACGGGTATTCCCGCCTTGCTGATTCCTTATCCTTTTGCGGCCGGGAACCACCAGGCCTTCAACGCCGAGGTGATGCATAAATACGGTTCAGCGGAAGTCATGACGGATAAGGAAATGGACGGCAAGACGCTGTTGCACCACCTGGAAAAGGCCTTTAAACGCCTGAAATATATGCAGGCTTGCGGCGAGGTCTTGCGGGCTGATTATCCCAAACATGCTGCCCGGGACCTGGCTGTCAAACTGTTGGCCCTGGCGCAAAGAAAATAACCGGCCGGAGGCTCTCGGCCGGTTGCCGGGAAACGACGGCCGCCGGGTTGCAGGAGCGCGAGGGGAGATGGCGGTGGGCCGGTGATCATCCCCTCCGCAGGAACCCCCAGGGCTTGCCCGGGGAGAAATGCGAGACGCGCGCTGCCGGGGATGTCGCCTGCTAAAAAAGCAGGGCCGGGCAAGGATGTCATTGGGACCACGGGCTTTTAGCCCGCGGGGATCCATGCAGGGTAAGGAAGTGCGTATGCGGCAAAAACAAAGAATGCATTTTATCGGTATTGGCGGAGCGGGGATGAGCGGCATCGCCGAAGTGCTGCTGAACCAGGGGCACCAGGTGTCCGGTTCGGATCTGCGCGTATCAGAGACAACGAGGCGCCTGGCCAAACTGGGGGCCAGCATTCATTACGGACACCGCGAGGAAAATCTTCCGGACCAAACAGAAATCGTGGTGGTTTCCAACGCGGTATTGGACACCAATCCGG
>JAFGIQ010000141.1 GCA_016929575.1 candidate division FCPU426 bacterium | reverse complement strand
GCCGCCGTAACCGGATCAATCGCCCCCTGGTTGTTGCGGCCGTCGGTCAATAAAAGAATAACACGGCTTGCGGCCTTGGATTCTCGCAGGCGGTCAGCAGCTGTTGCCAGGGCCATGCCGACGGCTGTTCCATCCACCCCGGTCATGTCAATTTTCACCTGCCGCATAAACTCCTGCAAAGCGCGTTTATCCGGTGTTAAGGGACACACGGTCAAGGAAATGCCTCCGAAGACCACCAAGCCGATGCGATCGCGCATGCGTTTGGCAATGAATTTCTGCGCAACTTCCTTGGCCGCGCCCAGCCGGTTTTGCGGTTTGAAATCCACGGAGCGCATGGAGCCCGAGGTGTCCAGGCACAAAATAATGTCCACGCCTTTGCCGGAAATTTGCTCGCTCTTCAGGCCAAATTGGGGCCGGGCCATGGCGACCACAACAAACAGCAGGCCTGCCACTGTCAGTAATCCGATGATTTCATCCGGCCCCAACAAGGGCGGAGAAACGATTTTTTCAATGCCGGCGGTTTCCGGAAAATAAAGACCCGTTGGTTTGCGCGCGCGCCACCAGAGCAGCACAGCCAAACCGAGCACCGGCAATATCAGCAGCAACCACCAGGGATCAGCCAGTCTCATGTTGGCGCCGGGGCCTCGCTTTCAGGCGCAGTCTTGATGGCTGCGGCCGTATGTTCGACGATCTCCGCCACTGCGGTCCAATCACCCAGGGCGTCTTTTTCCACGGGTTTCCATTTGGCGAATTTAACCAAGTCGCTTTGTTCCAAAACATTGCGCACGGCGTTGATATCTTGTCTTGCCACGGAGGTTTTTTTAAGCTCGCGCATCAGTTCGGGTGTCGTCCGGTCAATGGCCGGAATCGCCGCCACCGCCTCGAGGTAACGCCGCAGGATATCCGATAGTTCGCTATAATAGAGTTTGAATTGTCCGCGCGCAAGCCAGTCTGCAGCGCGCAACTGCTGCAGGCGCTCGCGCGCTATTTCCTCCGGCGGCCGGGGCGGCCCTGCCGGACGGGCTTCTGGCTGCAGCCGGCGTAAACGGCGATAATAGGCGCCGGCCGCGGATCCCAGCAACAATACCAGCACCAGGGCTGTTCCCAGCATCCACCATGAAACCATGCCGCGGGGGGCTTTTAAACCGCGGATCTCGCCCGGGCGGTCGTTGGGTTTGGACGGCAATGGTTCCACTGTAATGCGCAGTGGGGCGGAATGAAATTCCGCCGGCTGGCCTTCCGCGGTTTTGAACTTTTGTACCACCGGCGGCACTTCCACCTCGCCTGCTGTGAATGTTTTCACTGTGAGGATATCCTCGCGGACCAGGCTGCCGTTTTTGTGCTGTGGTTTGCCGGGACGGACTTCCACTACTTCCCAGTCTCCCAGCGTCCGCCCATATTCCCCGGCCAGCAGGACAATATCGGGTTGGGCGACAATGTGCACGGCAAGTTCAACCGCGTCGCCCAGGCGGGGTTTTTCGGTCCGGACGTGCACCTCCGCCCGCAAAGGCCCTCCCGGGGCCAGGCTGCGGGCGGTTGCTGAAACCGCGGCCGGGTCCCCTCTTTCAATGGTCAGCGCCCAGGCATGGGTATGGGGGGGCACCCACGCAATCATGCACAGTAAAACTATTCTTCGCATCTTTTCTTTTTACTTCCGTTTCTTCCGCAGCTCAATGAAAACGTTTTGCCCTCATACGGAAAAAATTCACGAGCGGTTCCACATAGGACCTGTTTGTGGTCAGCTCAATGCCGTCTACATTGATCTTGCGTAAAAATCTCCGCCGTTCTTCTCTTGCCCGCTGGTAATGCTGCTGTATCGATTGGCGCACGGACTTGGACCCGGACGGCACCAGGCGGCTCACGCCTCTTTCCAGATCTTCCACCGCTATAAACGGTATGTTGGGCAGTGCCTCCTCGCCAGGATCCCTGATTTCAACGGCAATGACATCGTGCCGCCGGTTGGTAATGGCCAGGGCCTTTTCATATCCCGCGGTGTGGAAATCCGAAAGTAAAAACACGATACACCGGCGCTTAATGACTTCATTGAGGTATTCCAAGGCGGGATTGAAATTGGTTCCTTGGCCGCGGGGCTGGGCGTAAAGCACATCGCGCAAAATACGGGACAAATGCGTCGTGCCTTTGGCCGGCGGAATAAATTTTTCCACTTGATCCGTAAACAGCAAGGCGCCGACGCGGTCGTTGTTTTTCACCGCGGTATAGGAAAGAACTGCGGCTATCTCCGCAGTCACTTCCGCCTTGGTCCGCGAACGTGTGCCAAAACGCTGGGAGGCGGAGGCATCCACCAACAACATGATGTTCAATTCGCGTTCCTCGACGAATTTTTTCACATGGGGATGGCCGGTGCGGGCGGTCACGTTCCAGTCAATGGCTCTGATATCGTCGCCGGGAAAATACTCCCGCACTTCATCAAATTCCATGCCCCGCCCCTTAAAGACACTCTCGTATTGTCCGGCGAAAATCTCATTGACCATGCGGCCGGTGCGTATTTCCAGCCTTCTTATTTTGGCGATAATTTCCTTGGGCAACATGCTGTACCCTGCCTCCATAGAGAATATCTAAAATGAGTGCCCTGCCTGGTGGTGCCAAGGGGGGGCGGCAGACGCTGTCCGGTGCTTGTCCGCCCGGCTCTGCGCCATCTCTTGCCAGTCTTGTGCAGCCGCAGGCTATGGAACCTCCACGCCGTCAAAGACCGCTTTGACAATGTCCTCGGAAGTGATCTGCTCGGCTTCGGCTTCATAGGTCACGATGATGCGGTGCCGGAGAACGTCGGGGCCGACGCTCTTGACGTCCTCGGGGGTAATGAAGCCCCGGCCGGACAAAAAAGCATAGGCCTTGGCCGCCAGGGTCAGGCTGATGGTGGCACGCGGCGAAGCGCCGTAGGCAATAAGATCCTGCATGTCTTTCAATCCCGCCTGCGCGGGTTCACGCGTGGCAAAGACCAGATCCACGATGTAATTCTGCATCTTGTCATCCACGTATATCTGTTCCACCATTTTCCGCGCTTTTAAAATTTCCTTGACGGAAATTCTGTTTTTAACCCCGGGAATGTCTCCGCCGGTCATGCGGCGCAGGATTTCCTTCTCCTCGTCGCGCGTGGGATATCCGATCTTGAGTTTTAACAAGAATCGGTCCACCTGCGCTTCCGGCAGGGGATAGGTGCCCTGCTGCTCAATGGGATTTTGCGTGGCCATGACCAGGAAAGGCTGTTCCAAGGCATAGGTCTTCTCGCCAATGGTCACTTGCCTTTCCTGCATGGCTTCCAAAAGCGCGCTTTGCACTTTGGCCGGCGCACGGTTGATTTCGTCCGCCAGAATCAAATTTGAAAAAATGGGGCCTTTCTTCACCGTGAATCCTTCTCCCCTGGGATTGTAGATCATCGTGCCTATCAGATCAGCAGGCAGCAGGTCGGGTGTAAACTGCAGCCGCTGGAACCCCGCGTCTATCGCTTCAGCCAGGGTTTTAATGGTCAGGGTTTTGGCCAAACCCGGCACGCCTTCCAAGAGCACATGGCCGTCTGCCAGCAGACCGATCAGCAGGCCTTTGACCAGCGCATGCTGCCCCACAATGACCCGGCCGATCTCCTGGCGCAATTCTTCAACAAAAACACTTTCACGTTTGACTTTTTCGTTCAAAGCCCGAATGTCTTTATCCATGCTTTCCTCCTATGCCTATCTTGGCCTGCGTAATCCATCGCCCCCTCCCGGCGCCGCCGGATAAATCCGCGGGCTGCCCAAGCCGGTGATCAGGAAACAACTTTATGCAAAAGCCTATCACTTGTCAAGTAGAGGGTCCAATTTCAGTGCGGCTTCCAGGCGCTGCCACAGCGATCCTTTCTTGCTGCCGGCGCCCAGCGAAAGGTCGGAAACCACCACTCTGGCCACGCGTTGAATCACATCCCCCTCTTGTGTGCGCGCATGAATGCCGTATAAATTGTGTATCACATACGTCCGGTTTTTTTCCACGCCCAGCAACAGCATGATATGGCCGGGTAAATACAACAAGGTGGCTCCGCCCGGCAGCGAAGACAGGAGCTTGTCTTTGTCCCCGGCAGATGAAGGCAGCATTTGCGCAGTCAAGGCCTGGCGCAATCCTGTGGTGCTGCGGGGAAAAGGCACTCCGCAGGTCAAACCCAGCCGTCTTATCAATTCGGAACAATCCCCGTACCCGCCTCCCCCTCCCCAGCCATACGGCGAATCCAGCCACTTAAAGGCCTGCTCTATCAGCACCCGCGGGGTACAGGGTTTGGTTTCACAAGAGACCGCCTCTGGCGGCAGCGGCCGGACCGCCAGAAAAAATATTCTGCCCTGCGCATCCCGGCGCGGCAGGTCCAGTAATTGTTTTTCTCCCTCAGCCGGGGCCAGCTGGCAGCCCATGAGCGCCGTATCCGCCAGGAGCTTTTTGGCTGTTGTCTGAAACCGGATTTCCCTGCCCATGACCACACGGGTGGCGCGGGCTGAATAGTGTTGCCAGGCCAGGCGATTTTCCATGCGTCCGACGTCTGCGGCTGCAACCCAGCCCCGTTCGATGCCGGCGGCCACGTATAACCATTTTTCATCCAGGCTGCGGTGAAGGATGGCCACCGGCTCGGCCAAACGCAGACTGCTGCTTTGTAAAGCATCAAATTCGATATCCAGTGGTTTGGCCGTGGCAATCTCGGTGGTAGGGAACAAACGCAGCGGCGTGCGCCGAACCGCAAGTCCCCAGCCAATGAGATTGGACCCCTGAACACTTTTTAAGTTCACATTTTGCTCGATAACCGCATAGTCTTGCGCTGTCAGCGGCCTGCCGTCTGCATGATAACGCGCCACCCGCCTTAAATATGCAAAATCACTGCGCAACCACTCCCTGAGTATGGATCGCGAGATCCGTTCGGGAATCCCGTCCGGGTCCAGAATCAACCCCTGCTCCAGCCAATGCTCCCTTAATGCTTGAATTTCCGCCGGCGACAGCAGTATCCGGTCCGGCTCTGCCAATTTGCGGATCCAATAATTCGCCTGCTTCATTTCCGGCTCCACCTGCGGCATGTGCTCCGGACCATTGATGGTTTTGGGAGGATATGCCCCTGTCAGCCACGGAAATGCGCCGATAAGAAAAATGAGCAGCATTTTATGTGTTTTCATAAGATCCCGGGAAAAATAATGTAATGGGTGAATACCAACATAGCATGTTTCTACATTATATAAATAGAACCCCATTAAACCAAAATACATTTACGCTGGTGTTGCCTTTTTTATTTTTCGTCGGTCGGGTATCCGTTTGGAAATGACGGGGCATACGGCCGTCTCTATGGTTTGTCCCCGCATCATGGCCGCACGAGAGAAATGGTTGTAATTCTTTCCAACAGGGACCCTTTGCTGCTGCCTTCCCCCAGTGATAGATCCGAAACCACAACTTTTCCAATAATGACCTTGCGGTCTTTATCCGTATGGTCCGGAATGCGATACGCCCAGATATCGTGGATGGCGTAATAACATTCGCCCTCCCGCCCGAGGTAGAGCATAATATGACCGGGAAATTGGAGTATGGCCGGTTGATTAATGCTGTCCAACACGGCCCGCCGTTGGGAAACCGAGTGCTCTTTGTTAAATTGAGACCGCGCCCTGCCGACCATTGCCTGCGCGGATGAATTCCTGGGCATGGAAAGGCCCATCGTCGCATAGACATCCATGATCAGCTGCGAACAATCCCGATACTCTTCTTTTCCCCCCCACGAGTACGGCGTATGCATTAATTTAAAGGTTTGCAGACAAAGCGCGCGCGGCGTGCAGGGAAGGTAGCCCTCGCTCACATCGGCGGTTTTATCGATATAGGCTTTGGCCAGACCCAGCGTGCCGTCCGCTTTTTTCACCGGCAGCCCGACGACATAATATTGGGGCGTTGTCTCCACCCAGGGAAAGGAAGTGCCCATATAGTAGGTGTCCGCCGTCTCCGTATTGCCCGGGGCACTGATTGCCTGCACTGCATGTCCTGTAATCACAATCCGTTTTTCAGACAGGATGACATTCCTTATATCCCCGGGTTTGCAGTCCTCCAAAACATCGCCCCGTTTGATCCAGCCGCGGCAGAAAGCAGTCACAACAAAAACCCAGCTGCCGTCTTTGCTGGTGTGCAACAGCGCCACGGGCTCCAAGGCACGCAACTGTGATACCTGTATGATATCGAAATCAATATCCCAGCGTTTTCCGGTCACCAAAAGGTCGGTGGGATAATAGCGCACATTGGTCCGGCGCAAGGTTATGCCGTAGCGCACCGGGTTTTTTTCACGCAGGGCGTAGAGATTGAGGTTGTCATCCAGCTGGTCAAAAGTTTGCGTGGAAACAGGCCGCCCTTCCCGATCCCAGCGTAGCCGCCGTTTGATGCGCTCGGTCTCATCCTTCAAATAGGTGTATAAAGTGTATCCCTCCATGGCCCCGGGGCTGAACACCGAAGGCCTTTCCAGATTCCAATCCCACTCCGGGTTGTCCTCCCCCGGGCGCTCAACTTCGGTGTAGCGGTAATCCCACAGCTTGTCGGTGAAAACATCGGTCAGCAGGCCGCGGGCGTAGTTTTGCTTGTTTAATTCACGGATGTGGGCCTCGGTGAGCAACAGCTGATCTTGTAAAAGGTATTTTTGTATCCAATACTCCGGCTGGTCCATTTCCGGGCTGCAATGCGCAAGGGGCAGGGCGGCATAGTCGTAAACCGGCGGACGTTCCGCCACGGGCACTACCGCGCACCCCGCAAGCGGAATCAGGATGACGATATGAAGCCAGGGCTGGCGCAAGATCCAACGCTCCTTTGGATTTGGCGGTGATGGCGGCCGATGGAACCTGCGGGCAGGATCGCCTCAGCAATTCCCTCCCGTGTTGCTTCCCCGCAGCGCCTCCCTGTTTGGCATGCGCACACGGCTATGCTTTTTTCCCAGCCAGGGGGACGCGCCTTAAAATACGGTTTTTATTATAGCAACATTTGTGGATCCAAACCATTTTTTTAATCCCATTATTTCTCCGGCGCCAGGTGCAAAGGCAGCGTAAAATAGAAATGCGCGCCAATCTCTCCGGGAGGAATGGGGGATTCTATCCTGATCCGCCCCCCATGCGCTTCCACAGCGAGTTTGCAAAAGGCCAATCCCAATCCCGTGCCTTCCACCCGCTTATCCTGCGGGTTGGCCCGGCCGTACATCTCAAATATCTTTTTATGGAATTCTTTGGCAATGGGCTCTCCCCAGTTTTTAATGTGCAGGCAGGCGAATTTTTCTTCCCGGGTGAGCTCCAGCAGGATCTCCGAGCCGTCCGGGGCGTATTTCATCGCATTATTGATGACATTGTTGATGACACGCTCAATCATTTGAAAATCAATCTCCACCAGGCACTCCTGCTGCGCGGGTTCAAATTTCAGTGTTAATTTTCTATTGCCCATCGTTGTATTCATCATGAATACGCTTTGCTGGATCAGGCTCACCAGATCCACTTCCATTTTTTGCAGTTCCAATTCCCTGGACTGCATCTTGCTCATGGTGAGAATATCATCTATCATGGCGCGCAGCTTGATCGAATGGATATTGGCACTTTTAAGCAAATCACGCATTTCCTCATCCATCCCGAACCGGGCATGTTGCGACAGTGCCAGGGCGCCCATAATCGCCGTCAGGGGGTTTTTCATGTCATGCACGATCATGTGCATCATCTCTTCTTTGCTTTTGGCCAGCTCCCGCATTTCCTGGTTGTGGACGGCCAGCTGCTCTTTTGACGCCTCCAACTCGCAGGTGCGATCCTTGATTTTTTGGTCCAAACTGGCATTAATTTCGCGCAGCATTTCATTCTGCTTTACATTGTCACTCATCACCCGGTCGCGTTCCGCCCGGTAGGATGTGATTTCATCCTGCAACTGGCGTATCTGGTCCTGGTATTCTATTAGCAAGCGTTGATATGCCGGCGGCAGACCGTCAAAACCCTGTTCCTGCGGAGTATCACCGGGCGCGTTTGCAAATGACCCGCCGGCAGTGAATTTTTTCCGTCTGTTGTCTTTCATGTCCACCCTCGCTGGCAGCTCGTGGATTTATTAAAACGCCGCGCAGGTTTTTCCGTCACCTGGCCGGCCGCGCTTTTGCAGTACGGAGTATCATTGCCGGGAATCTTTTTTCAACTGTTTTACGCATGCATCCTCCCGGACCATATTCTCGAAGCGCTGGTTGTCAATTTTTGCCGCCTGCCCACCGCCCCCTTCAGATCGCGCTTTTTTGCAAACACTTCCTCCAGCTGCCGTAATTGCCGGGATAGCACTTTAAGGGTGGCGGCATGGATTTGGCAGATTCTTGACTCGGTCAAATACAGGATCCGGGATATTTCCTTTAAAGTCAGCCCGTCCCGGTAATAAAGACCCAGAATGCGTTTTGCCCGCTCCGGCAAATGGTCGATCCGTCTGGCAACCATCTGAAACCTATCCATCCGCGATAAACCCCCGCTTTCCGGAATCCAGTTCTCCCGTTTGTCCCTGCCGCTGGTGCCGGGCTGTATTTCCTCTATCCACTCCAGGGATTCGGGCTTGACCGTTTGCAGGCCATTTTGCAGCATTCTAAACTGCTCAAGATTGATGCCCATTTCCCTGGCCGTTTCTTCCTCTGAAGGCACATGTAATATTTTCTGCTGCAATTGTTCCTTGATTTTTTCCAGCAGTTTGCGCTGCCGGCGGGCGCGCACTGAATACCCGTCTAATGCCCTCAATTCGTCATATACCGCCCCCCGTATCCTTTGATAAGCAAAATTCAGGAAAGGTGTCCCCTGGCCGGGACAAAAGCTGTCCATGGCCTGGCACATGCCGATGACGGCGGCTTGAAACAAATCCTCCTGCCCGCAGGCACCATCCGGCAAATAGATGCGCATTCTTGCAACCATGCGTTGCACTGCCGGCAGGTAGCGATGGTATAGGCGGTTGAGTGCTTTGGTGTCGTGTTTTTCTTTGTACAACCGCCAATCCTCGCGTTCGGCACCACCTCTCTTTTTTTCCGTCTCGGACGGCACTGTTGACATGCGCTTGTTCTTTTGACCGCAGTTTTTATTCATGCCCGGCCTTCAGTCTTGCGGCTTGACTTCCCGCCGCTTGCCGGAGCCATTGTGGTTCCAGCACCCGGCGCCAGCATGTCGGCTATGGGCAGGCGCTGCGCATGCCGTTCGGATCGGATCTGGTACTGCCGCAGTTTGTTGAAAAGCGTTTTATAATCTATGCCCAGCCAGCGCGCGGTTTGCATTTTGTTTCCCCCGCTTTTATGCAACGTCCGCTGTATCATCTCTCTTTCCAGCTGGGCAACAACCTCGCGCGAGACTTCCCGGATAGGCCGCTGCTCGTCCGCCCGGGCTTGAATCCAGATATCGCCGGCGCTGCTTTGCCCCTGTGCTGCAACCGCCGCCGGCCAATGCTCAGGGCGTATCCACTCCTCGGCCAGAATAACCGCACGTTTCAAAGCATGCTGCAGTTCCCGGACATTGCCCGGCCAATCATGCGCCAACAGGCACCTTTCCGCTTCAGGGGTGATGCCTTTTACGCTTTTTTGAAATTCCCGGTTGTATTGATCCAAAAAAAACCTGGCCAGCAGGGTGACATCTCCGGCCCGCTGCCTTAGCGGAGGAAGTGTGAGCGTAAACTCAGCCAGACGGTAATAGAGATCCTCCCGAAAATCACCGGTTGCTATCTTTGCCTTCAATTCACACGTCGTGGTTGCCAGCAGCCGGACCTGTGCCGTGCCATCAGCGCCCAAGCCCGCCTCCGGCTCCCTGCCGGACAGAAGGCGCAGCAGGCGGCCTTGAATGGACAATGGCAAGCAACCGACTTCCTTGAGAATCAGGGTGCCATGCCGGGCCAGCTGCCAACAGCCGGCCGGGGTTCCCCTCCCCTCGGCGCTTTTTAGGGGTTCAGATCCAAACAGTTCTTTGTCCAATTGGTCTGCCGATACCATCGTACAATCACACACCACGCATGGTCCTTGTGATTGCACACTTTGCCCATGAATAATCTGGGCAACCAGCAGCTTGCCGGTGCCCCGGTCGCCGCCCAGCAGCACATTGACCTGGTGCTGGCCGGCAACCCGAACCTGGCCTGCAAGCTTCAGCATGTCTTCGCTATCACCGAGTAAAACGCCTGTTTCAGGTGTGCCGGCCATTGCTTGCTCCAACGACGTAATCCGACGCAGCAAGCATGAAAAACGGCGCGTATGCCTCAACATGATTGTGACTTCTTTTTCATCCAGGGGAAGTTTCAAGGTGTCATAAAATACCGCTTCTCTACCCGGGTCTGCGGCGGCAGGGTTGCCGCTGGCGGTAATGCCGACAATGACTGTTGCTGCCCCCCGCCGGGGGATGACGTTGACCAGTTTCAGGGCGTCTGGCCATTCTTCATGCAGCAATACCACATCCGGTTCATATTGCCCGATAAGATCAATACTATTCTCCCCGGTGCCGGCAAACCGGATTTGACTTCCGTCCGCCGCCAGAATCTTGTCCAGTTGCCGGCATATTTCCGCTTGTGCAATGAATGCCAGAATTTTCAAGTCCCCGGTTGTTTTCATGCTTCCTCCCCGGCCAGCACCCGCACACCATGTGTTTTCCCTTGCCATCAAGGCAAACAGAGAACATGCCGGCCGGATAATGCTTGCACGAACAGGCGCAAACAGTGGTGTTTATCAACAGGATGCTTTTCAGGATTATTTACGGCAGGAATTCCAAAAGATGAACTGGCAGCAAACGGCCCAAAAGACATATTGGTGCCGGGGAATGCCTTTCCTGCTTTCCTGGTTGCCCCATGGAATGGCCTGCCCTGTTTGCAGGTAAAACACCCCCGCTGAAAAAACATGGGCAGACACCAAGGATGTCCGTCCGGGGATAAGATGCAGCGATTTATTTTTGTGGATTAGAATGACGACGCATGCTACGCGGCAGCTTTATTAAAAACTCCGTGCCTTTGCCCGGGATGCTGGCAACAGCAATCGTCCCGCCGCTGTTTTCTATGTTTTTCCTGACTAAATACAAGCCAAAACCCATGCCCCGCACTTTTCTGGTGGTGCTATTGCCCGCCCGGTAAAATTTTTCAAAAATATGCCTCTGATCCACAGGCGCTATGCCGGGCCCATGATCCTTGATCCGCCACCATACCCATCTTCCCTGATGTCCGGCGCTGACAATGATTTTATCCCTGGGTTGAGAGTATTTGACCGCGTTTTCCACCAGATTCCTTATGGCTTGATAAACCGCATGGCGGTCGGCCTGGACGCCGGCCAGGCGGGGAGGTATCCTGGTTTCCACCAGCATGTTGTTTTCTTCCCAGGGTATCTCCCGCAACACTTCGTAGGTCAGATCGGCCAGTGATACATTTCCCGCTTTGGCCGGCGGAATATTTTCATCGATCCGCGAGATTTCAAGCATTTCTTCAATAACGTTGCCGATGCTCCGGCAGTGCTTGATGACTTTATTCAGCAATTCCGCCCTTTCCCGGGCGTTCAACCGCTTTTTCTTTTGCATTAAAAGACTCGCCCCTTGAATGACCGTCAACGGCGTCTTGATTTCATGCAGAGTGGTGTTGATCACATCCTCTTTCAGCAAGTCGAGCTCCAGGTTTTTTTTCACCGCCGCCCTTTCCCTGGCCCTGGCCTGCACATTGGCTACAAAAACAGCCGTCAGTTTCAGCAACACCTCCAAAAGGCCGGTATCCGGGCGGTACCTCAATTTCCCCGGGCCGGGGCAAAGCATTTCAACGTGTCCCAGGCACACTTTTCCCGTGGTCAACGGTGCGATTACATATGACCATGGGCGGAGGCCTGCTTTGGCCTGCGGCTGCCGGAAATTTCCTGGCATCGCCACCGGTTGTCCTTGCTGAAAGATCCATTGGTAAATCGTTTCTTCCAAATGCAATACGCGCCGGTATTTTTTCAGCAACGCGCTGCCTTCGGCCATCGCGGGTTCCTGTGTAATACCAGTGTTTTTTTCACCATGCAGATACACTGCTCCGGCGGTAAATGCACATAGCGCATGCATGCTCTCCAGCATATGACGCAAAATTCCATCCGTGTCCTCCAAAGATCCGGCCTTTTGAATAAAACGCAATATTTCCTCTTTCCCGGCAATGGACTTTCCGGGGCGGCTTTTTTCTTTGTTGCGGACATGCCAGGCATACTTTTGCAGCGCTGCTGCGCCCCCGGACAGTGTCCCTGTTTTCAGGGCAGGCACAATTCCTGGCTGCGGTTTCTTTTCTCGTGGTCTCCGGGTTTTCGCCTTCATGGTGCTTCCCAACCTTCTCTCTCCCGCTGCGGCCCCAGCAGCAATGATGGCTTTCCCGGCATCGCGAAGGTGCCGGCGCTGGTCTGCTTTGCTTCGGACAAACAGCCGGCTGCGGTGCTTCCCTCTGCGTGTATCATGCTTGCGCGTACAGATGTTCCCGCTTTTTCATAACAGTTCCTGCAGCAATCCCAAGAGGATTTCTCTTCCTGTCACACGATAGGAGCCGTTTTTTATCTGACTCTGCAGCCGACGAAGCCGCGACCGGGAACCGGCTGTGGTCCTGCCGGGTTTTCCGCATGATGTTTTTCGTGCCCGCTTTGCGTTCGTGCTTTTCAACAGCATTCGTTTTTCACCGCCTGACGATTTCTTGTTTTCCGGACCGCCCTCAGGCATGCAGATAAAACCACCGGCAGCCGGCTGCTGGTTCATGCGCCGCCGGTCCTTTTTCCCTGAAACGCCCACACCCTTCCTGATTATATTCATCGTATCAAAAACGATATTTATGAAACGCTTTTTTATAAAACCACGCCCCGGATCGTCCCCGGAATGCTGCTGTTGCGCCTGGGCCCATCCGGGCTGGTTTGGCCCATACAGGCGGCCTCCCCGACACAGCGTGTCTCTCCCCGCTCCCAGGGCAGGCCCTGATGTTCCTGCGGAGGGGTGATGGCCAGGCAGGCCCAAGTGTCCCTGCCTGGGGTGTAAACCATTGTTCCTTTTAACCGATAATAGTAAGGCAGTATGTGAATGACCCACGGGGTAGAAAAACGTCATGCCCAAACCTAAAAACTGGGAAAAAATCACCATGACCGATATTTCCTCCGCCGCCTTGCCTCCAACCGGCGAAAAATCCCAGGAGGAAACTGCCCAGTCCGAGGTGAAGATCGATCCATTTAATATAGAAGATATTGATTCCGGTCAAGCCATGCAAAACATGCTCTTGCAGTATGTGGCGCGCATACGGCAATTAAAAAGCGGGTTGAGCTCTTCACACAAGGAGAATGACCAAGTCATCAATGAATACATCATGCAAAACCTGGAACTCCAAAACCTCAATAAAAACCTTGAAAACCAAGTCAAGAAAAGGACGCGGGAGCTGGAGGACGCCAAGGCCAAGCTGGAAAGCAGCAATGAAACCCTGCACCAGACCAATGTGCTGCTGGAAGAGCAAAAACGACAGCTGCAGGAAGTGGGCGAAATGAAGGAAGCGCTGATGCAAATGATCGTGCACGACTTGAAAAACCCGTTAACCGCCATTCTGGGCACCCTGGCTTTGTTCAACAAAAACAGTTACGGGCTCAATGCCGATGTTTATCGTCTGTTGGTCAACTCCTATGGCCACAGCAATCAGTTGTTGGCCATGATCGAGGAGATCCTCCTCCTCGCCCGCATGCAAACCAAGGAGTTTCGTTTAAAACCCGAATCCTGCGATCTGGTCACCCTGGCCGGCAACTGCCTGGCGCTCATGCGTGAAACCCCCGCGGCTAAAAACGCCAACCTCGTTTTCCGGTCGCAAGAGCAAAAGCTTTGCCTGCAGTTGGACGTGCACATCATCGAACGTGTCATCAACAATTTGTTAAACAATGCCTTAAAGTATGCGCCCAAAACAAGCGAAATCACCCTCGGGATTTCCCGGCAAACTGAGACGGCGGCCGTCAGCGTCACCAACTGGGGAAAACCCATTCCCTCCAAATACCACGCCAGCATTTTCGAGCTTTTCACGAGGGTTGATAAAGACACCCGCCAGTTTTCGGGCACCGGGCTTGGGTTGGCCTTTACCAAACTGGCCGTGATGGCGCACCAGGGCTCGATTAAAGTTGTTTCACCTGTGCCGCCAAAAAACATAGGCGCTTGTTTTTGCTTTACCCTGCCCTTGCAATCAGCTGTCTCCTAAGCCGGCGCCTCGGCAGCGGTGGAATACTAAAGGGCGTGTGGGTATAACACGCCCCTTCATCCTGCCATGTCTGTGGCCAGCTGCATCATCCTTCCTGCAGGCGGTCGAGTTTTTTCAAGTCTTCATCGCGCCCCACCAGCACCAGGGTGTCGTCCTTGCCCACCTCATGATCCGGCGTGACCAGGACATCGTAATACGAATTCTCATGACCCATGCCTTCCCGGTCCAGCTCCAGCTTGCGGTGTTTGACGGCTATGACATTCACGTTGTATTTGGTGCGCAGGCCGGTCTCGCGCAGGGTTTTGCCCACCAGGTCCGGCGGCACCGGCACCTCCACCACGGAGATGCCCTCGGCCAGCTGGAAATAATTGAGCACGCTCACCGCAGTGAGTTCGCCCACCAGATCGATGGCCGCCTCGCGTTCGGGAAAAACCACGCGCGTGGCTCCCACCTTGTCCAAAATTTTTGCGTGCAGCAGATTGGTCGCCTTGGCAATGACCTCGGGCACGCCCAGTTCCTTGATGATCATCACCGCCAGTACCGAGGCCTCGATATTCTCCCCAATGGTGACAATGGCCGTGTCCACCGCGTCCACGCCTGCTGTTTTAAGATCCTTCTCGTCGGTCACATCCGCAATGACGGCCTGGGTGACCATGTCCGACATCTCATTGATCCTCTCCTGATCCCGGTCAATCGCCAGCACTTCGGCCCGGGCCCGCATCAAAGCCTCGGCCACATGCTGTCCAAAATTGCCCAATCCCAAAACGGCAAAAGACCTCCTTTTTTTCGGCTCCAGACGCGTGGACAAAGGACGAACAGTTTTCAACCAGTCGTCGAATTTAAACCAATCCAGGTCCTGTTTGACGGCCTGCTTGCCGTTTTTTTTCTTTCTGTGTTTCATCCGATGCTCACTCTCCCCTCGGGAAATTTAACTTGTTGGTTGTGGGAATGAAAAGCTGTGGCCAACCCCAGGGTCAGGGGACCCAGGCGGCCGATGAACATGGCGGCCACAATCAGGGATTTGCCAAAAGCGGAAAACCGCGCCGAAAGACTCAAGACCCCGCCGTCTCCGGTCGACAGGCCTACGGTTCCGAGCGCAGATACCACTTCAAACATTACTTTAATGACTTTTTGGTTTTCCCAGACCACCATGATGGCGGTGATAATAATTAAAACCACCCCCATCGACACCGCAACCATCAGCGCCTTGAAGATGGTCTCAGGCACCACCTGCCGTTTGTAGACCACGATGTTGCTCCGGCCCTGCAGTGTCGCCCATACGGCCAGCAATACCAGGGCCAGGGTGGTGGTTTTAATGCCGCCGCCCGTGCCCCCCGGGGAGGCGCCGATAAACATCAGGGGCAGGAGTAAAAACAGCGTTCCCGTGGGCAAAGCGCCGGTATCCTGAATGTTAAACCCGGCCGTGCGCGCGCTCACGGAAAGAAAGGCCGCTTGCATGAAACTGCCGCCCGCGGTCAACCAGAGGCCGGCTGCACCCAATGCCAGTAAAAGCGCGGTGGTTGCCAATACCAGCTTGGCATGCAAAGACAATTTATGCCTTCGCCGCAAGGCCAGGTCTATGAACTCCCGCAGCACGAAAAACCCCAATCCGCCTAGAATGACCAGCAAGGAAACCGCAGCGACAACCAGCGGCACCCTGCCCACGCCGGCCAGGTTGTCCGCAAACAGGCTGAAACCCGCATTGTTAAAAGCGGAAACCGCATGAAAAACACCCAAGGCTGCAGCCCGGGACGGTGGAACCTGCTTCATATACGCCAGGGTGATGACCACAGCTCCGGCCAGTTCGGCGGCGAGCGTAACCCACAGCACGCTGCGTAAAAAACGGCCCATGCCTGCGGCAGTATCCAAGTTAAAAGCCTGCCTGAGTGTCGCCCGGTCCTTCACGCCCAGGCGTCGTCCCAGCAGCACGGCCGCAGATGTGGCCAACACCATGTAACTTAATCCTCCGACCTGGATCAGCACCAGTATGACTATCTGCCCGAAAGGAGTAAATGCCGAAGCCGTATCCCGGACGATCAACCCGGTTACGCAGACCGCCGACGTGGCGGTAAAGACGGCGTCGATCAGAGACAAGGGCTGTCCT
>JAFGIQ010000140.1 GCA_016929575.1 candidate division FCPU426 bacterium | reverse complement strand
TTTGGGATGGGGATGAGACGGCGTTCAGCGAAAAAGACTGGTATTGCTACTTTTTCGCTGCCGAGGCCGCCTACCCCATGGCGGCCGGCCGGCGAAGGCCCAGCCCAAACATCCGTTTGCAATCATTTTTTCAGAGGTTTCAGATTATTTGCACAGCAGTGACTTCAGATCAGATGTTTTGATGGGGGCCAAACGTGCTGTTCTGGCGCTTTGTGGTGTTTGGGAAAAAAGAGCAGGGGCACGGCGGGCCCCGTGCCCCTGAGGAAAATGCGGGGGCATTTGCCTTGCCGCACACCTGCCATTGACAGCCTCGGGGTCGGATGATAAGATAGGCGGAATTTCATTTTTGCCGGGAGAAGTGCATGGATTACCGCGAGACTTTAAACTTGCCCCAAACCGATTTTCCCATGAAGGCTGACCTGCAAATCCGGGAACCGGAACTGCAGGCGCGCTGGGCGGAAATGGATTTGTACGGCCTGCTGCGGCAGAAAAACAGCCGCAAAAGCAAGTTTGTGCTGCATGACGGGCCGCCTTATGCCAACGGCGATGTTCACCTGGGCACGGCTTTCAATAAAATTTCGAAGGATATTATTGTAAAGTACAAGAGCATGCGCGGCCTGGATGCCCCTTACGTGCCCGGCTGGGACTGCCATGGAATGCCCATTGAGCACAAAGTGGTGGGGCAGCTGTCGGAGGCTGAAGCGGCCGACCATCAGCGCGTGCGCGCGGAATGCCGCAAATACGCCGAACGTTTTGTGAACATCCAGCGTGAACAATTCAAACGCCTGGGTGTTTTGGGAGACTGGGACCATCCCTATTTGACCATGAGTCCGGACTACCAGGCCACCATTGTAAGGGTTTTCGGAGAGCTGGCGCTGAAGGGATTTATTTACCGGGGGTTAAAACCGGTTTACTGGTGCACCAACTGCCAGAGCGCGTTGGCCGAAGCCGAGGTCGAATATACAGACCTTGTCAGCCCTTCCATTACGGTCCGTTTTGAGGTGGTGGAGGGCTGGCCGCAGGCCTGGGGTCAAAAACCGGCAGGCAGGATATATATTCCCATTTGGACCACGACGCCCTGGACCCTGCCGGCCAACCGGGCTGTGGCCGTGCACCCGGAGTTTGCATACGTGCTGGTGGAATCCGGAGGAGACTATTACATCCTGGCCAAGGAACTGGCCGCAGCCAACAGCGAAGCCTGGCAGCGCCCCTTTGCCATCAAGGCTGAGATCACAGGCGGGGAATTGGCGGGCCTGCGCCTGCGCCACCCTTTTGTGGATATCACGGTTCCGGTAATACAGGCCAAATATGTGACCTTGGATGCAGGAACAGGATGCGTGCATACGGCGCCCGGCCACGGCCA
This sequence comes from candidate division FCPU426 bacterium, assembly GCA_016929575.1. Classification (GTDB taxonomy): domain Bacteria; phylum Oederibacteriota; class JAAXVQ01; order JAAXVQ01; family JAUVAV01; genus JAFGIQ01. The sequence goes on along the minus strand of JAFGIQ010000140.1, from coordinate 5,364 downwards.
GGACGACTATGTGTCCGGCCTGGAAAACAATCTGGAAGTGTTCAATCCCGTCGGGGTGGACGGCCGTTTTACGCAGGCCTTTCCGGAAATGCAGGGTGAGTTTGTTTTGCAGGCCAATCCCAGGCTCATCGAACTGCTGCGCCACAATGGATCACTGCTGCAGGCCGGGGAAATTTCCCATGCCTATCCGCATTGCTGGCGCCACCGCACACCCATTATTTTCCGTGCCACCGAACAGTGGTTTATGCGGGTGGACAAGGACCATTTCCGCCGCCAAGTATTGGAGCAGATCCACAACGAAGTTGCCTGGATTCCGGCTGCCTCCGAAAACCGCATCAGCTCCATGGTGGAAGGCCGGCCGGATTGGTGCCTTTCGCGCCAGCGTTCCTGGGGCGTGCCTTTGCCGATATTCTACTGCGAGGCTTGCAGTGCGCCGCTCCTGTCTGCGGAAGTTTTTGCCGCGGTGGAAAGCCTCTTTGCGGGGGAAAGCGCGGATGCCTGGTTTCAGGCGGAGACCGAGAAAATAGTGCCCCCGGGCACTCGCTGCGCCGAATGCGGGGCGGGCGTTTTTCGCAAGGAAACGGATATCCTCGACGTCTGGTTTGATTCCGGCGTGAGCCATGCGGCGGTCTTGGACAAACGGCGGGACTTGAAGTTCCCCGCGGACATATATCTGGAAGGCTCAGACCAGCACCGCGGCTGGTTTCAGGTTTCCCTGCTGACTTCATCCGCCACCAAGGGAAAGCCTCCGTATAAAACGGTTTTGACCCATGGCTATACCGTGGACGGCGAAGGACGCAAGATGTCGAAATCCCTCGGTAATTTCATCACTGCCCAGGAAGCCGGCGCGCGATACGGCGGAGCGGATATCATACGCTTGTGGGTGACTTCGGAAAACATCCAAAATGATGTCCGCTTTTCCGAAGAAATCTTCAAACGTATGACCGACTCCTACCGCCGGATGCGCAATACCCTGCGCTTTCTTCTGGGCAATCTGCACGGTTTTACCCCGGACCTTGCCCTGCGGCGCAAGGACCAGGACGTTTTGGACCGGTATCTGCTTCACCGGCTGCAGGAACTGGTCGCCTCGGCCACACAGGCGTGCGACGCCTATGAATTTCACCGGTTTTATCAATTGCTGCAGAATTTTTGCGCCGCCGACTTGTCCGCGTTTTATTTTGACGTGCTCAAGGACCGCTTGTACGCGGACGGAAAGGATTCCCGCTCCCGGCTTTCCGCCCAAACCACGCTCTGGCAGCTGCTGCGATATTTGGTGCGGTTGATCGCGCCGGTGTTGGCCCATACCGCCGAAGAAACATGGCTGGCGATGAGGGCCCAGGGATTGATTCCCGCCAAGGAAGAAGCGCCTTCCGTTCATCTGGCGGCGTGGCTCACCACGCCCAACGAGTGGAGGGATCCGCAATTGGCCCGGGTTTGGAGCGGTTTGCTGGAAATCCGCTCCGTGGTGCTGAAAAAACTGGAAGAGGCGCGCAACCAAAAATCCATCCGCCACCCGTATGAAGCCATGGTGCGGATCCGTGTACGCGGCCCCCAACGCTCTTTGCTGGCAGCACAAAGGGAACAGCTGGCGTCCTGTTTTGTGGTATCGGCGGTGGAATTGGAGGAGGCGGGATCCGCCGGTCCGGAGATGATGATCTGGGTGGAGAAGGCCTCCGGGGGCAAATGCGAGCGTTGCTGGCGCCATCTGACCAGCGTGGGTAAATATGAGGACCACCCCGGACTCTGTGAACGCTGCCATGAAGCGGTGACGGCCATGACGGAAAAACAAAAGCAGGCGAAGGTGTGAAAAACATGCGCGCGGATGAAAAACAGCAAACGGAAAAAACAGGGGCCACCAGCCGGCCGGCAGCAAGCCGGACCGCTGCTTCCTTCCCGCCGGTGGCGTGGTACTGGTCTTTTGTCATCGCCGTTTTGGCGCTGGATATTGTCAGCAAATGGATTGTGACGCACACCATGGATTTGTACCAAAGCATTCCTCTCGTCGGCGGGGTGCTGCAACTGACGTACGTGCGCAATACAGGCGCGGCCTTTAGTCTCTTGGCTGAATTCAATTCCCCCTGGCGGCTGGCCCTGTTTATCACTGTCAACAGCACGGCTGCAGTGGTGTTTACCTGGTTGGCGCACCATGAAAAGGGCCAGGGACCGCGGCTGCTGATTCCATTCGGATTGGTCAGCGCCGGCGCAGTCGGAAATCTACTGGACAGGATCAGCACGGGCACGGTGGTGGATTTCATCGATGTGGGGTATGGTGCATATCATTTCCCGGTTTTTAATTTTGCGGATTCCGCCGTGTGTGTGGGCGTTTCCTTGCTGATCCTTTTAAGCTTTCGCCAGCAAAGCAAACAGCCGCAAACCGGCTGATCAACCTGACAGGAAGGCAGATGCATCCCATACTCTTTTCCATAGGGCCGCTTACCCTGCGCAGCTATGGGTTTTTCGTGGCGTTGGGATTTGCCTTGGCCATTTATCTGGCCTGGCGGCAGGCCAAAAAAGAAGGCATAGATCCGGACCACTTTTTGGACATGAGCCTGTGGGTGGTCATCAGTGGAATTGTCGGCGCGCGTCTCATGTATGTTTTGGTTTCCTGGGATGAATTCGTTGCCGAGCCCCTGGCGGTCTTCAAAATTTGGGAGGGAGGACTGGTTTTTTACGGGGGTTTTATCGCGGCGGTGCTGGCCGCAGTGTTTTTTTGCCGGCAACACCGGCTTCCCATCTGGAAAGTGCTGGATGCAAGCGCACCGTATGCTGCCTTGGGGCATGCATTCGGCAGAATCGGCTGTTTTTTCAACGGCTGTTGCTACGGCCTCGTGCATCCGGTTTTTGGCGTTGTTTTTCCCAATTTGCAGGACAACCTTCCCCGGATTCCCACACAGCTGCTGGAAAGCCTCGGCAACGCGCTTCTTTTTCTCGCCCTGCTGTTTTTAAAACGCCGCCGCCGTTTTGACGGGCAGGTTTTTTGGGCCTATATTCTGCTCTACGCCTGCCTGCGCTTTTTTTTAGAGTTTCTCCGGGGAGACGAAATCCGGGGAAACGTTTTTTTCCCTTGGTTGCACACCTCGCAATTGATTGCTCTTTTGGGCATGTTTTTATCCGCCGGTGTGATGTGGTATGTGGCGCGGAAAAAACCAATCGGGAAATAACATTCAGACCGAGGACGGTTGCAACCGGACACCCATTTTAACGCCTGGGCGGCCTGGTGCCGCTTTTTTTCTGAGAAGGACAATGAGAGATTGTACACACGCCATAGGCATATTGCTCACGACCGCCGCCATGCTGGGCCTCTTTCCTCATCCTCTGCAATCAGGCGGCCGTGTCCCTTCCGGAGACAGGCAGCGGGCGCTGGTGGCTTTTTACCAAGGAGACTATCAAGCGGCGGCTGAGGAATACGGATATCTGCTGGATAAAGAACCCCAGGACCAGGATTTGGCCCGGGATCTTTTTGCCTGCCTGATGGCCCTGCACGAGCACGCCTTGGCCGAGAAGGCGCTGGCGCGCGCGGGCATCCGCGGCCGGGAAATGGCGGAGGTTAAAATCGCCGCCGGGGAATATACCGGGGCGATCCGGGAGTTGGAACGCATGCTGGCCCAACCCGGCATGCACGACCATGCGCGCCTGCTGCTGGGATGCGCGTTGTATTGCCAGGGGAAATATGCCAAAGCCGCGGAAATGTTTTGGCAAGCCAAGGCGGAAGGTCCGGCCCAAGGCACCAGCCGTTTGTTTTTAGGGCGCGCCTTCAGGCATTTGGCCATGCAATCCTCGACGGAAGGGGAGTATTTTACCTCGCGCGCCAAGCAGGAATTCGGTAAAGCTGTTGAAATTGATCCCAGCCTGTGGCAGGTACACAGGGATTTGGCCTTGTTTGCAGAACACAACCAGGAGTGGACGAACGCATATAAACAATGGCGAAAAGTCCGTTCAGTCATTGGCGCTTCCCGGGAAGTGCAAAGCGCCATCTCGCGGGTGCAGTCCCGGATACCGACTCCCACCCAGACTCCCGTGCCGACAACGGTGATCGCGGCGGCTGCCCCCCCGCTTCCCGGCATTGACGAGATTGCCGTACAGCCGTTGCCCCTGCTGAAAAACGCAGATGAAATCCGGGTGGGCTTGCGTCACAACCTTCCTTGTCTGGCCTTCGGTGGTGTGGGCGACTGGCAGGCGGAGTATCAGCCGGGAAAACCATTCTGGAAAGGCACGGCCAAAAGCGGTTATCGTCTTGAGCCAAATCCTTCCGGCGGGTGGGACTTAAAAAATTGGCAGGGCAAGCGGCTGAAACATTTTCGGCGGCGGTTGTTCATCAGGCCGGTGGATCCGAAAAAACCGTTGGTGGTTATCAATTTATACCAGACAACCGGGTATCTGTGGAGCGTGGGCCGTAAAAAATCCCGTTATTACCGCGGCCAGTTGGTCATCACTCCGCGGAGGAAGACGCTCGATTTGGTGAACCAGCTGCCGCTGGAGGAATACCTGCTCAGTGTGGTCCCGGGGGAAATGCCCGCCCTGTGGCCGCTGGAGGCATTGAAGGCACAGACCGTGGTTGCCAGGACCGACGCCCTGCTCAGAAAGAAAAACCGCAACCACCGGGGATATGATGTTTGTAATACCGCCCATTGCGCTGTTTACCGCGGGATTCAAGAGGAACATGCCAACAGCTATGCCGCGGTTTTGGAAACCCTGGGGATGGTCTTAAAACACGAGGAAAGATTGCTGCCGACTTTTTATTCCCATTCCTGCGGCGGCATGACGCAGGGATTTAAGGAAGCCTGGTGGAAAAACAAACCAGAGTATGATCAACCTCAGGGGATATATGATGCGGCCGGCGATTCCTTGGCCGGGGCCAGGCTGCCTTTGGCGCCGGGAAGAATCGGCTCCTGGTTGTCAGAACAGCCCGACGTTTTTTGCAATGCTCCGCAGTATGCCGCCACCAGGAATTTCCGCTGGGTGAAAATTTTAACGCAGGAGGAACTGAGCGGGATTTTGGATCACCGCTATGGCATAGGCCGGCTGCAAAGCATCGACATACAGGAACGCAGTCCCAGCGCCTACGTGCGCAGAATCCTGGTGCAGGGGGACCAAGGCCAGGAAGTGGTCCGCGGAGATTATATTCGTTCGGCCCTAGGCGGATTGCGCAGCAATTTATTCTGCCTTCTGCCCTTGCTGGATTCGGAGCAGCCTGACGGAAAGCCTTTTGCCTGGGTGATTTGGGGAGGGGGCTGGGGCCACGGCGTAGGTTTGTGCCAGGTTGGCGCCGGTTCCATGGCCCGGCAGGGGTATGCCTACGAGGAGATTTTGCATCATTATTTCCCGGAAGGGGAGTTGCAGGCATGGACACCGTGAAATGGATCA
>JAFGIQ010000139.1 GCA_016929575.1 candidate division FCPU426 bacterium | reverse complement strand
GGCAGCGGCCGGCTTCATCGGCCTGCATATGGCCTACAATGCCCTCACGCCCTGGGCGCAGCTGGCAGCCGATGAAGAGATGATTTGGGAATCCCCGCAGGCAGCCCTGCAAACGATTGCCGACCTGGCGGACCAGCAGAACGTGCCGGCCGTGGTGGAAAAAATATGGCAGGAAAACCAAAGAAAACAGTATCCCTATGACATCAACCTGGCCTCCTATCGGCAAAAATACGGCCAGCTGGCAATCTACTACCTGATTGAAGACCTGCAGGAGCAACTGAAAATTAAGAAAAGAATGTCCGCCCGCTTTTTGGCAAACCGGATAAACGATCTGGCCGAAAAGCAATTATTTGTTCCGCAACCTGTAAAGCCGGAAGATTTCAAGCTCCTGCGCGCTTTTTTAAAAGAAAACCAGGACTGGCCGGCATATGGAGATGCTGCCGGACATGGCCTGCGGAAGATGGTGGGAACATTTGCAGAGCAGGGCAGCGCCTATGCTGACCTGGCGGAGATCAATATCGGCCAGTTGACCAGCCTCTTGCGTTCCAGGGAAAACATCGCCTGCATGCTGGGTCTGCCGGTGGAGGACAGCAACATTCAACAATGGAACCTGCCCTATATTCATTTGACCTGGCATCAATACCAAGCCCTGCAAACCATCCTGCGGGAAAAGATACGTGATGGAACCCTGGCTGCATACGGCGACACCCGCGGCGAAGGCTTGGCCGGATTATTCAATGAGATCAGACGCCGGCCAGGGCCGTATTCCGCTTTGCGGGGAATCAATATAGGCCATCTTACCGGATTCCTCAATTCCGCCGAAAGGATTGCCGGCATTACGGGAAATGCCGAGTATGCGCGCACCCGGCTGCAAAATTGGAAGCCTCCTAAAATAGACATGAGCTGGAATCAATACCTGGCCCTGCAGCGGATCATGAAAGAAAAATACGACCAGGGCGTTTTGGCGGAGTATGGCACAGGCAATCTGGAAGGTTTGGTCAAGTTGGTGGAGGAAATTGAAACCCGGGGAGGGGATTATGCCTGGTTGCGGGGAGTAAGCATCGGGCATTTGACCACCCTGCTGGATTCGCAGGATAAAGTTGCCGGCCTCATCGGCATCAGCCCCAAATATAAACAGCTGTTGGCCTGGAATATGTCCCAGCAATATATTTCATACAGGGATTTTGTGGCCAAATATGTTGCCCCCAAAAGGCGCGGCCCGGGAGTGAAAAAAGAGGCTGCAGCAGCACTGGATATGGATAATCCTGATTTGCAAAAAATGCTCGGCCGGCCGGAAATCAACCAGTGGAACAAGGCGGAAATTCTGCGGGCCTTGGAACTGATACAAAAAAGCGGCGGAACGCAAGCCTTTGGAGAACTGGCCGGGGTCATGGACAACCCGGCAGTGGTGCAGAACAATTTCGCCGGGATTCTCAAAGCCCTGGGCGCTGTAAGCCAGGCTGCGGGCCAAAAGACAGTGCCGGTGTTTAGTTTTATACGGGAAATTTTGACCAGGATTGATGCCAAGCCGGGCAATATAGTAAAGAGCATCCGCAGTCTGGCGCCGGCCCTGCGGCAGCTGGCAGCCGCCGGTGAGGAGGGTATTGCCGAGCTCAAGGCTGATTTGGCTGAGACTGAATTGACCGCTTCCAATGTTGCGGGGCTTTTACAGGAATGGATCAATGACGGCAGGATAGACCGGCACCTGGCAGGAGCAATCGGCAGGTTTGCTGTCAAGGAAGTCCGGGTGCTGGCAGCCAAGGCCCGGGTGACAGGACAAACGGTTTCCGGCCCGAGGATTGCCGTGACCGGCTATGCTTTGGATGTGCGGGGCCGCCCAAACCTCCAGGAGGAAGTGGAATTCCACGTCACCTTGCGCAGCCTCAACCTGGCGGAACGCCAGCGCCTGCGCGGTGCCATATCGCATCTGGAACAGATTTTCCGGAGCAAAACCGGCTGGGTGGGGCAGGACCGGGAGATTCTTGCCGCCCTGCTTGCACGGGCAAACCGCTTGAGACAGCAAACGCCCATGGTGATTGATTTGAAAGCGGGTTTCACGGGTGTCTTTGCAATTCAGGATGTGGAACGCGTGCGCGGGCCCGATGATGCTGTTTTTTCCGGCCTGGGACTTGATGAGGCCGCCCTGATAGACGAACGCTTGTTTTCAGAACCAGGGCTTTTTGCCGCCGTCCTGCTGCACGAAGTCGCGGAAGGAAGCAAGGATCCCAGGCTGACCCACGCTTTCCTGCGCGGGTTGGGTAAAAAGGAGAGGGCTTTACAACAGGGAGACCTGGGTCCTGCGGACATCGGGTTTGTGGCCAGGATTTTGGGGAATGCCGCGCAAGACCAGCTTACTGCCTGGCTGCAGCGCCGCAAAAATGAATTGGGCGTGCTGGCAGAACATGAACGATCCCGGCAGCAGGCCATCCGGGAGGGAACCCCGGACTATGAGGAAGTTATCAGGGAAGTATATGGCGGCCTGTCCGCAGCCGAGGAAGAATTGGGCGGTTTGCGGGTGGTCAGAGAGGAAAGGCAAGCTGCCCTGGCCGGGGCAGCTTTACGCCATGACAGGTACTTGCGCCAGATTCCCCGGGGATTGTCATTGCCGGAAAAGGTGAAGATCAAGGGTTTGGTCCTGGACGTGGATTCAACCCTGACGGAAAACGCCACTTCGCCGATTGAGCCCGAGGCCCTGGCACAGATCAAACGTGCCTTAAAAGCCGGTATTCCGGTGTTGCTCAGCAGCGGCAGTCCCGGAGAGGTAGGCCAGATGGGCAGGCTGTACCGGTCGGCCGATAAAACCGATTTTGACGTGGTTTTTGCCAGGCACGAAACGCATGCCCTGCAAAACCGCATTGTCGAACAGATCAGAAAGGAAATGCAAAGCACCGGCGACGGGCGGTTTTTGGTTCAGCTGGAAATTCACGGCAACTGCGGGGCGGAAATGGTTTTCTTTGACCAAAAGGGCTATGCGAAATTCACCCGCAATTACAATTTGGAAGTCCTGCCCCAGGATCAAATCGCCTTTGGCCGCGCCCTGGCCATAGCCTATCTGCGGGTGCTGGCCCGCAATGGCCTTAATTTTTCCGCCGCCATCTCGGCCCTGGAGCATACCCGGGATTTTGCCCTGATCCGGCAAATTTTTGAAACCGCGGTGCGCGGCCATACCACGGCTTTCTTCTTCCTTTTCAACACAGAAGTGAATATTTCAGCCCATGATTCCATTGTGGATGGAAGAGAAGTGCTGCAAGAGGCCAAAAAACTGTTGCAGGAGGAAGGATATCAGTGGGACCAGGAAAAGTACTTTCCCACTGCCGGCGGTGATTTTGCCAAATTCAGCCGGGTGCGCAAGGTGGATGCTGTCCGGCAGTGGGCGCTTGGCAATCCGCAGGAAGGCGTTTTATTGCTGGTCGGGGATTCCCATACGGATGACTTTCTCTATGCCGGCCTGCCCGGTGAAACCCTGTTTCCGTTCTATCTGGGCAAGGCCGCGGACATGGCGGATGAGCCCCAGGTGATTGTAGCCCGCGATCAACACCTGGAAGACAATGCCGGGTTTAGCGCCACAGCCCGGACCCTGGCCAATTTCCTGGATGCCCAGGAAAAGGGTTTGTCTTATACCGAACTGCCGTTTTTTGATAATCAGTTTTCACTCATGCAGTTATTGGACCAGGGTATTTTTACATCTGCAGAGCTCAAGGCCCAAGGCATCCTGCCGGCTGCAGCGCAACGGCAGCCGGAGCAGCCGCTTTTTCCGGCTCTTGGCGCGCGCATGCAAAAACGCGGCCAGGCGGCAGTCGCCGGAATACTGCAACACCTGGGTTTCCCGCAGCGCGGGCTGAAGTGGAAAAAATTCGGGAACCAGGCCCGCCTGACACGTTGCCCGGCTGCAAGCCTCGACAGGGAAAATGTGCTAACCGCATTTGACCTAAAGACGGATGAATGGGCCGGAGGCGAGGCGGTGCTGGTGGAATACGGAGGCCTGCCCATGTTCCTGGCCTTGGTGAGGACTGGGCAGGAAGTGATGGTCTGGGATTTTTCCAGATACTACGGTCTTTCCCCGGATGTCTTCAAGGCATTGAGCACGCATCTTCAAAACAGGCTTTTTCCGGAAGCCCCCTTGGGGTTTCATCAAATTTTACATCCGTACAATCATGTTTATTTTGAGAAGACATATGGATTCCACAGCTATTCCGCTGAAGATAAAAAGAATGCCTTGCGGCTCCAGGGTTTTAATCTCAACAACCTGGTGGAACACATTATTACTGTTTTCCCGGGCGTGTATCACGGCCACCATCCTTCTGCTGAAATAAGCGCCAGGGCTGCGGATAAGTATGCCCAGGCCGGCAAGGAGGTTTTGGTGGTGGGCACAGGCCAGGGCCTGGAAACCCTGGTGGCAGTGAAAAACGGCGCCCGGGTGGAGGCAGTGGACCTCAAGCAGATGGCGGTGGCCAATACCCGATACAACCTTGAAGCCAACGGCCTTGACCTGGACCAGGCAAACCTTTTTGCCCATGAACTGATCCCTGCCGGCAAAACCTATGATGTGATTGTTTTCAACATGCCGCAGGTGCAAGCCTACGCCAAAGGAAAATTTGACGCCCTGTCGCCGCAAGGACAGAATGTGGATGATCCTGAAGGCGAAATTCTTGAAAAAACCGCCCGGCAATTATCCGCAGCCCTGCGCCCCGGCGGCACGGCCATTTTAGTGAACACCGAATCTATCGCCATTGCCCGGAAACTGGAAGCATGGACCGGCCTGAAAGTGCAGACTGATTTCTTCGGCGTGGACGGCAATTCCCAGGCGTATATCATGCAAAAGCCGGAAACAGAAGCCGGCATTCCGGAGAAAAAGGTTGCGCAGCAAAAGGATGCCGGGGCAGGCGATGACATGGCGGAAGAAAAAACCGTGGTGGAGACCAATGACCAAAAAACGGTTATTCATGTTCGCGGTAAAACCTGGGCCTTCAAACCCACCCGGATTTCCACGGGTGTCGGCGTGACCCTGAATTTGGAAAGTTCGCCGGATAATCGAATGGCGGATGTCATTGTATATCACCAACCCATTGCGGACGGCACGGCCGGGGCCGGATTTCGCGGCGTGAGCATAGAAAAACCTTTGCGCGACCAGGGCCTATTGAAACCTTTGCTGAATTTGTTCTTCCAAACCTATCCGCGCGTGCGGCAGACACATCCGGATATGAAAAACCTGATTGTGCTGGACATCCTCATGCAGGAATACGGGTTTGCCCCGCAGCAAGCGACCACCCCCAGTGTGTGGGTGAAGGAAGTGCCGAAAGATTCCCCCCTGGCCAAAACCGGCAAACGCCTGCTGGTCTTTTTTGAGAACCATGCCCGGAGAACGGTTTTTCAAAATTTGGCTGTCCAGCAGATGACAGAACAATACAAGTATGTGGCGGAGAAAGACAAGGACTTCAGGCCCCTTTATCTTGACCAGCCCCTGGTGGTCAGGGACCAGAAAAAGTTTGCGGCTGCCCTGGACCGCATTAAAATACAAAAAACCCCTGAAGCGTTGGAGATCACCCTTGCACCAGAGGATGATTCAACAACCGGCGAAGTCTGGGAGGCAAAACAGGCGGAGCAGTGGGTCGAAAATTTTGCCGCCCGGGGAGCAACCCATCCGGACAGCCTGGATT
>JAFGIQ010000138.1 GCA_016929575.1 candidate division FCPU426 bacterium | reverse complement strand
GGCAGCGGCCTTGGGAATAAAAATATACGCCATTGGTGCCGGGTCGCCGGAAGGAGGCATCATGCCCATAGAGACGGTTTTCGGGACACAATACCAGCGCGTGGGCGTTGATTTGGATGAAGAAACCCTGCGGCGCGTGGCCGCGGCCACAGGGGGATTGTATTTCCGGGCCAAGGATGCCAAGGGCCTGGAGAGCATTTTTGAAAAAATCGATCGCATGGAGAAGAGCGAATACAAAATAGTGGAATTCACCCGTTACCGCGACCTTTACTTCGGATGGCTGGCAACGGGCCTGGCTTTGTTGTGTGCCGGAGCCCTGCTGAAGCAAACCGTTTTTCGCAGAATTCCCTGACCAGCAGGCGCGGATGAAAAGGGCAAGGTGCAAGGTATCATGTCTTTTGCGTATCCAGTGATAGTATACAGCGTGTTGGGTATATTGCTGCCGGGGTGCCTGATGGTGGCCCTTTGGTCGGGCTGGCGCCGGAAGCGCGACTTGGAAATGTTTGGCCAGCCTGGATTGGTCGCCCAGCTGACCCGGCATTTGTCGCCCAGGCGCCGTCTGCTGGGCGGGCTGACGTTTTTGGCAGGGGTCCTGTTGTTGGGCATTGCCTGGGCCGGGCCTTTGTACGGCGCCAAAATGGTGGAAGTATTAAGGCAGGGCGTGGATGTAATGATCGCCCTGGATGTTTCCCAATCCATGCTGGCTGAGGATGTGCGGCCGAACCGTATGCAACGCGCCCAGCAAGAACTGACGGCGCTGGTGGACCACTTGGGCGGCGACCGGGTGGGCGTGGTTGCTTTTGCCGGCTCAGCCCAGATGGCCTGTCCTTTAACCACGGATTATGCTGCGGCAAAAATGTTTTTGCAATATTTGACCCCGGCCTCGGTTCCGGTGCCGGGAACAGAGGTAGGGACAGCCATTCGGACAGCACTGCAGGTTTTTCCTCAAGGCAGCGAAGGCTACCGGGTTTTGGTTTTGCTGACAGACGGCGAGGACCATGATTCCAAGGTTCTTGAAGCGGCCAAGGAGGCCAAGGCGGCGGGCGTCAAGATCCTGTGCATCGGTTTCGGCACCCCCGAAGGCGAACCGATACCCATTCGGGATGAAAAAGGAAAAATCAGCCGATATGTCAAGGATGCATCCGGCCAAACCGTGCTTTCGCGCTTGGACGAGGGCACTTTGCGCCAGATCACGGAAATAACCGGCGGGGCCTATTTGCCCGCCCACCACGGCAGCCTGGAGGCAAAACAAATAGCCGATCTCATCGATCAAATGCGCAAGCGCGACCTTTCCGGCGGACAATATGGCGCGCTGGAAAACAGATATCAGTATTTTCTTTTGCCGGCCTTGCTGCTGCTTTTATTTTCCTTCTGGCTGCCGGCGCGCAGGTCGTCCTGGCTGGTAGCAGTGGCGGCTTTGTGGCTGATACCCCAACTGTCCGCAGCCGGCACGGCCGAGGATGTGAACAAGGGAAACCGGCAGTATAAAAAAGGCAAATACGAAGACTCCCTGCGGGCATACAGGGACGCCCAAATTAAAAGTCCGGAGAATCCAATCGTGCATTACAATCTGGGCAACACCCTGCATCATATGGAAAAACATGAGGAGGCGGAAAAGGCCTACCAACGGGCACTGGCCAGTAAAGATAAAGCATTGCGCGCGCAAACATTGTATAATCTGGGAAACAATTATTTTTCCGCCGGGAAATACGGGGAAGCGGTCAAGCACTACAGGGAGGCGTTGAAAGTCAAGCCGCGGGATGAGGATACCATTTATAATTTGGCCCAGGCGATCGTGCGTTTAAAAAATCCGCCTTCGCAGCAGGAAAAAACAGAACAGCAGAATAAGAAAAGCAAACAGCAGCAACAAAAAAAAGAGGACAAATCACAGAATTCTGAAAAACAGGAGCCGCAAGATCAGGGGCAAAAACAACCGCAGCAGGGGGGCGAAGAACCCCGGCCCGCGGGATTGGATGACAAAGGAGAGAAAAAAGGCGAGCCCGGACAACAACAGCAAACACCCATGGACGACAAGCCGGCCCGCCGTCCCCGCCCCGGTGAAATGCAGCCCGAGGAAGCGGAAAACATCCTTAATGCCGTACGGGAAGCGGAAAAAGAGATACAAAAAGAGCGCCTGCGGCAGCTGCAGCAGCAACCCGCACAGCGCGGAAAAAAATACTGGTAACAGGCAATGGCGCCAAGAGAACAGGATGGAAACATGAGACGCAGGAGCGGGAGCAACACCACAGCCGAGAATTGCCCGCGGGGTTTCACGGCCCGGCGGTTTTCTGCCCTGACAGCGCTGGCTGTTGTTATCCTGGCTGCCGGTCCAGCCGGCATATGGGCGGAGGATATATCCATTCAAGCGAACGTCCACCCGCAACGCGCCCGCGTGGGAGAGCATCTGCAGTTGGTCGTCACCGTGGAAGGCAAAGCCAATCTGCGCGAATCCCCCCAACTTCCTGACCTGCAGGATTTTCAGGTATACGGCGGCGGACGGTCTTCCAATTTCACTTTTGTCAACGGCCAAGTGTCGTCAACCCTGCAATTTACATACGTACTGGTTCCCAAAAGGGCGGGGCAGCTTGTCGTGGGACCAGTGCAGATAACCTATCAGGGTAAAAGTTATTCCACCCAGCCCATACCGGTTGTTGTCAGTAATGCCTCCCAGGGGTATTCTCCCTCCGCGCCAGCAGGGGCAGCCCCTGCTCCTCCGGCAGCCATCCCTGGCGCCAAACCAGGGGAGCCCGCCGAAACGCCGCAGCAGGCGCAGGAAGCGGTCTTTATTACCACCGCGTCGGATAGAAAAAGCGTTTATGTCAATGAACCGCTGGT
>JAFGIQ010000137.1 GCA_016929575.1 candidate division FCPU426 bacterium | reverse complement strand
TTGAGCGTCGGAAAGGAGAAACAACTGGCAGCCTAACTTTTTCGGTCACAAACGGGGTAACTGTCAGATCAAGTTTGAACCACTACACATTATCATCCCTTCAAGAGGGAACACCCCGCTGCTGCCGGCGGGGTGTTTATATTTTGGCGCATGCGCGCAGGCACTTTCCAAATGGCAGCGCAGCTGCCGCAGTTTGACCTCGTTTGGGCGCCAAAGGTTTTATATGGCAACCTTATCATTAGTAAAAAAAATGAAAAATAAAGGAATTAAAAGAAATAGAAAGCGGTGGCGGATGGAGGAGGATCGAGAGGGATTGGCCGTATATAATTGACTCCTGGTGTGAGGCAGCACTGGCCGCGGTTTTTACCGGCATTAAATATTTTTAAGGCCTTGTGCGTTAAAACGGCGCACATAGTCAACCAGCATGGAGTATGAAAGCCGTGCTATTCCGACTTTTTCATCCGCCGCACCGTAGCTGACCAGCAAGGTGCCGTTTTGCGGAATCATCCCGGTGATGAAGACACAAGGGGTTTTGAATTTTCTCGGCTTCTCCCACTCCTGGTCTGCGATGATCAGCCGTTCTGAACAGCGGTGTTTCACCCGGGGAAGCCCCTGGTCCTGCTCCTCCAGGATCATGAAAGACTGGGTATAGCCGACCACGTCGTCCTGCTTTCCGTGATAACACAGCAACCATTCCTTGGGGGAGATTTTCAAGGGGGTGGTGCTGGCGCCGATGCGGTTTGCCTCCCAGGGAAAGAGCGGCGAGGCCAACAGGGTTTGGGATTGCTCCTCCCGCCAAATATCTTCCAAACGGCTGGCGGCGCAGATCATGATGGACGGGTTGCATTCCCGGGAGACATTTTGATAGGCGTGGGGATGCGCGGGACGATGCAGACAAACGTGGGACAAGGTGCCGTTGACAACAAGTTTTTCCGGAAACAACACCACGTCGCGGTTTTCACCGTATTCAGGATTGGTAAGATGGGTAAGGTACGCGAAGGCTTTTTCATAGCGGCCTGCGGCCAGTGCGGGCAAATCCACGCGATAGATGACATTGCTGGTGACGTTTTCAGCGGCTGCACGGCCGAAAGGATTGTCCGCGGTTTTTATCCAGCCGGGCGCGCATTGGGTGGGCTCGTCATGTATCCAGTAGGGCCCGGGCGGCATGAGACGCGCGGCCACAATGACATGGCATTGGCCTTCAAACCAAAAAAGGCGCGGATCTTCGATGCAACCGTTGGCGTAGTTGACCACGCGGTCGCCGGTGGCATTGCGGATGTAGATCTGCTCAAGGTCAAAAGCCAGCTGCGGAGCCAGGGCGGGACGGGAAAAATCAGGCTGCCAGGTTTCACCCTGGTCTTCGCTGAATGCATAACCCAGAAAAATCGGATACGGCAGGGGTTTGCCGGGCAATTGTTTGTCCGGCCAGGGTCCGGTGGCGCGAAAGAGCATATGGATGCGGCCGTGGTCCTGGTCCTGGATAATAGCGGGATTAAGAACCATTTCTTCTGCCCAGGGCGAGCCTGGCTGGGGTTCCAATATTAATTTTTTTGAGATCATAAAATCATAGGGCATCTTTTTGCAGCTCCTGGCCAAAAGGGATCAAAAGCGACTAACAGAATAATCGAAAACAGGTTCTTTCGTCAACAATCATTATGCCCAGGTGCGGTCCTGCTCGGCCGGGGTTGACAAAGCCGGTGTCCTTGACGGGAAAAATTATTGAAAGGGAAAGGATGATTGCCCAAACACAAGTCAGTTGCGTATTTTCCGGGAGTCAGTTAAAATACCACCTCTGTGGTTTTAATTCATGGTAAACAAGGGACTGTGTTTTAGGGCATCAGGTGCATTCTGTACTGCCGGGATTAAGATTCGTGTGAACGCAAGTAATGCCGGCAAAAGGCTTTGCGTGGGAGGAAAAATGAAAAAGAAAAAATGCGCGGCTGTCGGCGCGATGATGTTGCTGCTGACGGTTCCCGCCCAGGGGGGAGACGTCACGAATGCAGTGGATTTGGACCATTTTGTCCGCACGGCCTGCCGCATGGATAAAACGTTTGAAGCCATTTTACTGGAAGAGGCGGTTGCCCAGTACCGGGCCAAACTGAATCTGCCGGCGCATGAATTGCTGTTGTCGCTGAAAGGGCGCTATGGTTTTTCCCTGCGGGAGGATGAGAGCGGCGGGCCGGAAGGCAGCATAGGTCTGAGCAAACTTTTCCCGGCTTCCGGCACCGCACTGGAAGTGGAATATGGACTCTCCAGCAGCAATGTGCTTAACCAGTCCTATTCCACATTTACCCTGGCTGTGTCCCAACCGATTGCACGAAACGCGTTTGGACATGCAAACCGGCTCCTGGCGCAAATCAGCGGTTTGGAAATAGAACTGGCTTCCCACCAAATGATTGAAGCGTATGAAGATTATTTGGCGCGGGTGATGCAGGTGTACTATTCCTGGTATTCCGCCTATGCGCACTGGCAGGCCGAAAAAACCACGCACCGCGAATACCTGCGGTTATTGGCCAATGTACAGGCCCGCCGACAAAGCCGGATTGCGGATCAAACGGATGTGAACAAGGTGCGGGTGCAGGTACTGGAGAGGGAGGCCAATCTCTTGTCCTTGGAACAAGCCTGCCGGGAGGAGGAAAACAGGGTAAAGCAGATCATGGGGATGGCTCCCTCGGAAACGCTGGTTCCGGCGGAACCAGCGTTGTATCAGGAAGACAAAGTCGATTTTGCCGAGGCATTTGCACACTTTACTGAAAAAAGCAGGACTGAGAAAATCATTAAAATACTTGAGTCCAAGGCCGGGAAAGAATTGGACCGCCAGGCGGATGCACTGCTGCCCTCCGCCAATTTACTTTTGGGCTACGCGGCCGAGGGTACGGATGAGGTTTTTGACAGCCGCAAAAACGAGGTTTTTGCCGGCGTGGAGATTGATATGCCGTTTTTCAATGATCATGGGCAATGGCGCCGGGACATGTCGGAAAAGCTCCTGAAACAGGAAAAGGCTTCGGCTGCCAGCAAAAGGCTGCAATTGAGGACTGAACTGGAGAATTTGCTGCATGCCAGGCAAAAGACCGTTGAACGGCGTGATCTGGCCGAACAAAAAATGAAGGTAAGCGAGGACATTCTGCGGGATGAAAACCGCTACTATTTGCAGGGCCGGGCTGAACTCAATGACTTGATTCTTGCCGCCAATAATTTGGAGCAGGCGCGTTACCTGCACATTCAGCTGTCCGTACAATGCAATGTGTTGCTGCTGGAGTGGCTGCGGCTGACAGACCAACTTGTCTCAGCCCAGGACCTCGAAAAGACCAAGACTGAACCGGGAGAAGGCAATTGAGGATTGGTGTGGACCGGACTAACCAACAGGGCGTGTGCTGCCTTGTCTTATCCCCGCGCCGCTTTGACCTGGCTGCATTAAAATGAATATACAGACGCGGGAATGATATTCTCCGGCAGGGCGGCGGCCGAGGCGCTGGTACACGTGATGCGCTTGCTTGCGCCGGGCAGCAAATCAAAGTATTCGTCAGAAGGCTTGATTTCCGTACCTAAATTGAAATGGACAGCGTGGGCATAAACATCAGTTTTGATGACAAAGCGGATGGTGCCGCCTTCGACCGCAAATTCGCTTATCTCCAAAGCGGGTTTCACCAACTGCAGATTTCTCCATTCCGTCTGTCGGAGCAGGGCAGGGGGCAGATCCTGATTCGGCAGGACAAAACAGCAAAAACGACGGGGATCCTTGTCCGGCAGGGGGAAACTAAAAAGCAAACGGCGGGAAAGCGGTTTGAGATTGACTGTGGTCCATTGGGTTTGGCGTTCCTGGCCGGAATAGGCAATGCTGCCGTATTCCAGATCAAGATGATAAAAGCTGGGCGTTTCATTTATGCCCAAGACCGAAACGCGGTTGTTGGTTGCGCGCAAGACAAGCTGGACCGGGACAAAGGCGCGTTTGACAAAATAGTAGGCGATTTTTCGGGCAGCATAATAGTCCAGTACAGACCAGCCGGTTTCACCCCAGGTATCGTTGTACATCCAAAAGAGCGCGCCGGAGCAATGCGGCAAAAACCTCAGGGCTTCGAGGGCATAACCGTACATCAGACCCTGGCAGAGCCCGGCGTATAGCAGATATTCATCCAGGGTGATGGTTTCGGGATCGCGATAATGCCTGCGGATGCCTGCTGCCACCGTGTTTTTTTCAAAGGTGTTGGTGTGCAAACGCCAAATATTGTCATTTGGCCTGATGGCATGGCGGCCGTAATATTTTTGTATGGAAGATTTGACACATGGGCCGATATAGCCGAATTCAGAGACGAATTTGGCCTTGAGGTGGTTGAAGGCCTCCGGGGTGATTCTTTTTTGCATGTCCGGATTCATCATGCCCTCATGCCAATGGTGTTGATCGCCGATTTCGTTGGCATTGGGCTCCGCGCCGCCGAAAGGGGAACTGTTCCAATAAGGTATCTGCGGACAATTTTTTCTGATGATTTCCGGAGCCAGACGGTTGTAAATGGTTTTGCCGTGGAACAATTGGGCGTTGTTCTGCAGGCGGTGGTAATATATCCAGTGGTTTTCATTATTGCCGCACCATAGCGCCAGGCAGGCATGGTTGCGCAGGCGCTTGGTCTGGTACTCCAGTTCACGGCGGATTTCCCCTACAAACCACTCTTCCTGGTCCGGATACAGAGCGCAGCTGAACATGAAGTCCTGCCAAATCAACATGCCGTGTTCGTCGCAAAGGCGGTAAAACTGCTCCTGTTCATAGCATCCGCCTCCCCAGACACGGAACATGTTAAAATTGGCCTCGACCGCTTCCCTGACCAGCAGCGTATATTTTTCCGGCTTGACCCGGGCATAAATGGAGTCTGCAGGCACCCAGTTGGCGCCTTTGCAAAAAATGCGGCGCCCGTTGACAACGATTGCAAAAAGTCGTTCCAGGACATTGATCTGGGATTGGTCCAAACGAATGGTGCGTACGCCAAACTGGAAAGCCGGGTAGACGGCTGTCTCCCGGTCCGACTGTACCATGGCTTTGCAGGTATAAAGATAGGGCGCCCCAATCCCGTTCGGCCACCAGAGCTTGGGGTGGGCAAGATTTGCCTCCAGCTCAATGAAATTGACGCCCGCTTGCAAACAGGTGATTTTTTCAATTTGCAGCACACATTGCTCCTGATCAAAAACCTGAACCAGGATGGCCGCCTCCTGGGTGATGAAGGGGGAGAGGTTTTCAATCTCCAGGGAGAAGGATAAAAAGGCGGAGGTTTCGATTTTAAGGGTGCAAACCTGCAGGGAAGGGAAAACGAGGTGGTTGTAAAAATGAATTTTTGCAGAGCCTGTTATTCCGCAGGAGGCCAGGCGCGGGGCCCAATCCCAGCCGAATACATACTGCGGTTTGCGAAGGAAAATGCGGCGCCTGTCCCCGCGCCGCCCCTCCAGGGAATGCTCTTCTACGGAGGCATATTGTTTTAGACCTTCAGGAAGGTCATGGCCATAACGCTCCGGACCGGCGGTCAGGCGAACCATAAGCATATTTGCCCCCAAACGCACGTGGGATTTGATCTCCTGGCGCAGGGGATAGAAGGCGCTGCGGTGATGGCCGACGTGCACATGGTTGACAAAGCAATCGGCCTCCACATCCAAACCGTCAAGTTCGAGCACAATATCGCGATAGGCAAGATGCTCCTCGGTCAGGGTAAAGGACTTCCTGAACCACCAGGCTTTCTCCTCGATCCATTCCAAAGCGAGCACATGATCTGCCTCCAAGGGTTCCGGAATCTGGCCGGCTGCCAGCAGGGGCATGTGCACATCGCAAGGCAGGGAACAGGGCAGCCAGCCGTCTGCCTGCTCACACAGGGTTTGCTCCTGATCCTGGGAACTGCCCAGATCACTTGCACGCACCTGCCAATCATGGTTTAAATCCAGCGTCATCGGCACGATATTTCCTTTGGCCGGGTGAACCCCCGGCTTGGCGGATGATACATGGATTATACTGTACCAAAAAATACTTCGCCTGTCACGTGCAGGGTTGTTGGGAAGGCTGCTCAAAATGGACTAAAAAAAGCCTGGCCCTTGCCAGGCAAGCATAGGGATGCGTATCAATCAGGTCATCACCTGAAAAAGATATCATCCCTGCAAGGAGAGTGCGGGGTATCAAGGATAGAAAAAGCGGAAATCTTGGGCTAAAAAACCGGGGATTTCTTTGTATGGTGAAAATATTTTTCCGCGGGAGAGCTTCTCATGGCTGTTTTGATGCTTTTTATGGTAAAATACCTCTTTGAGTTTTTACCGGGATAGAAGCATGGCTTGCGGCCGGCTTTGGTCTTGCCTGCAGAAATGAGCGTTTCATGCTGATAGTATCCGGCTTGTTTGCGGCAGGGGTGTTGCAACCACCAGCGGGTGTCAATATAAAAAACATTTAACCGCTTTTAGGTAAAAATTCCCTTCCCCGGGGCAGGGAATTTTGAGGATACGGTATATGAATGACCAAAGCATTAAAACCATTCTTTCCCTGTCACCGCAAGGACAGACCGTGCGTGTATGCGGCTGGGTGCGCACCAAGAGGGAGAGCAAGACCTTTTCCTTTCTGGAAATCAATGACGGATCCTGCCTGAGGAACATTCAGGTTGTGGTGGATGAAAAAACGCCGGATTATAAAAATGTGCTCAACCGTTTGACAACCGGCGCCAGCGTGGAAGTGACCGGTGTTCTGGCCGCATCGCAGGGAGGCGGGCAAGCCTCAGAGATTCAGGCTGCTGCCATCGTCATCCATGGACCGGCGGATCCTCAAACCTATCCTTTGCAGAAAAAGCACCATTCCTTTGAATTTCTCAGGGAGATCGCCCATTTGCGGCCACGCACCAACACCCTGGGAGCCATGGCCCGCATCCGCAATGCATTGAGCATGGCTGTCCATCAATTTTTTCAGGAAAGAGGCTTTATATACCTGCACACGCCGGTCATTGCCGGCAGTGATTGTGAAGGTGCGGGAGAAATGTTTCAGGTGACCACTTTGCCGTTGGAGAATATACCCCGCCAGCATGGCCAAGTCGATTATTCTCAGGATTTTTTTAAAAAAAAGACAGGCCTGACGGTCAGCGGCCAGCTGGAGGGGGAAATATACGCCTGCGCCCTTGGGAGGATATATACCTTTGGACCGACTTTCCGGGCCGAGCATTCGGACACCTCGCGCCACTTGGCGGAGTTTTGGATGGTGGAGCCGGAAATGGCTTTTTGTGACATCCACCAAAACATGGATATGGCGGAAGCTTTTGTCAAATACATATGCAAATATGTACTGGACCATTGCCAGGAAGATATGTTTTTTTTCAACCGCTGGGTGGATACGCATTTGTTGGACACCCTGGAGAACGTGGTGCAGGCCGAATTTGTCCGCATTACTTATTCCGAGGCTGTACAGCAGCTGGAAAAATCCGGGGCGGCATTTGAATATCCGGTGTCCTGGGGGAAAGACCTGCAGTCCGAACATGAGAAGCATTTAACCGAACACATCTTTCGAAAACCGGTGATGGTAACGGACTATCCCAAACAGATAAAAGCCTTTTACATGAAAATGAATCAAGACGGCAAGACCGTCCGGGCCTTGGATCTGCACGTGCCGCGCTTAGGGGAGATCATCGGGGGCAGTGAACGTGAAAACGATTATGATCTTTTGCAGGCCCGCATACTGGAGTTGGGATTGAATCCCGCTGATTACTGGTGGTATCTTGATCTGCGTCGCTATGGGTCTGTGCCGCACTCCGGTTTTGGTCTGGGTTTTGAACGGGCGGTACAATTTGTCACCGGATTGCAGAACATACGGGATGTTATTCCATTCCCCCGGACGTACGGCAGCGCGGAGTTTTAGTATATCAGCCGCTTCATGCCCATCTTTGGCGCTGGGGATGAAGCGCGGTGGCAATGGGAAAATGAAATCCTCGGCATTCGAGGGGGAGGCTATTTGATGCGCCAGGCCTTGATTCCCACACGCAGCGGGCAGGAATGGCTGGTTGAGGAGAAAGACTGGAATCCGGAAAAGGAATCCCTGCAGGAATCCCTTTTCACTCTGGGAAACGGGTATTTGGGGAGCCGGGGGATTTTGGAGGAGATTCCGTCCGGCTGTACACCGGGAACCTATTTTGCCGGGCTATACGACGACAAGAACACCCAGGTGACGGAATTGGTAAACGCACCCAATCCGGTGGTTTTCAAGGCCTCGGTCGGCGGCCAGCCGGTGTCGTGCAAGGATATGACGGTGCTTTCCCATTTTCGGGTGCTGGATATGCGGCAGGGGGTCTTGATTCGCAGGACCGTTTTGAGGGACAAGAGGAAAAGGCGCATACTGTGGGAATCAGCCCGTTTTTATCACTTGGCCAGAAAGCATTGCGCGGTGGTGCGCGTATGCGTAACACCGTTGGACGGCCTGATGGATTTTGGTATTGAAACCTACGTCGACGATCAAGTAACCAATAAAGGCATCATGACCGAAGGCGATAAAATGCACCAGGTCAGACAGGAAAAAAGAAGAATCGGACAGGTGAATTATCTTGCCTGCCGGACATTTGAACAGAAGTATTTGCTCTCCTATGCCGCACTGCTGACGGTACACACAGGCAAAAAAACAATGGTGGAAACACGGGAAGCATTCAGCTTTCGCGCCGGCAAGGGGCAGACAGTATGTTTCACCAAATATATAGCCATGCATTCCACGCGTGATCAAAAGACGACGGAAAAAAACATCGTCCGCATGTCGCTGGCAGAGGTTAAACATGCCGCCCGCCGCGGATTTGACATGCTTTTTGAGGAGCATTGCCGGGCCTGGCAGGATCGGTGGGAGGCTGCGGACATTATTCTGGGCTGCGGCGGAGAACCCCAGCGCGCCCTGCG
Organism: candidate division FCPU426 bacterium; assembly: GCA_016929575.1. Lineage (GTDB taxonomy): Bacteria > Oederibacteriota > JAAXVQ01 > JAAXVQ01 > JAUVAV01 > JAFGIQ01. The sequence goes on along the minus strand of JAFGIQ010000137.1, from coordinate 4,707 downwards.
TTACAACATCTATCACCTCTGCATGCTGTCAAATCCGGATGACGATCATGCCAGCATCGGCGCCCGCACGCTCAGCGCCGAAGACTACAAGGGGCACGTATTTTGGGACACGGAGATCTTTATGCTTCCTTTTTATATCTATACCCAGCCTGAAACAGCCAAAGCCTTGCTGCTGTACCGCTATCACTGCCTGGACGCAGCCCGGCGGATTGCGGCTTCCCGGGGGTATGCCGGCGCCCAGTTTCCCTGGGAATCGGCGGATAAAGGTGTGGAAGTAACCCCGCGTTTCACGATGGATCTGGACGGCCGGATTGTGCCAACCATTATCGGACAAGAAGAGCATATTGTGGCTGACGTGGGCTATGCCACCTGGCACTATTACCAGGCGACGGGTGACAAGACGTTTATGCTGCAATACGGACTTGAGCTTGTGCTGGAGACCGCCCGCTTTTGGGTAAGCCGGGTGAAGTATGATGCCCGGTTGCGCGGGTATGTCATCAGCGGGGTGATGGGTTGCGACGAGTTTCACGGCCACACTGCCAATAATGCCTTTACCAACGGCATGGCCCGGTTTAATATCCAGGCCGCGTTGCAAATATTCCGTGCGCTGGAGACTATGCAACCCGGACGGGCGGGAGCGGTACTGCAAAAAATCGGTTTGACCAAAAGGGCCATGGGCCGTTGGGAGGGTGTGGCCAGGCTTATCAAACCGCCGGCCAAACGCAAGGACCGCATTATTGAGGAATTTGACGGTTTTTTCAAATTGAAGCTTTATCCCTTGCCCAAACGCGGAAAATACGGCCTGCCCGGCTTGCCCTCCAGGCACGTTTCGGTCCGGGACATGTCCCGGACCCAGTATGTCAAGCAGGGTGATACACTGCTTTTGCTTTACCTTTTGTCTTTTGCCTTTGATATGGCGACCAAAAAAGCCAATTACGCCTTTTATGAAGGGCGTACTTTGCATAAGTCGTCTTTAAGCCCTTCCACCCACGCGATCATAGGGGCGGAAACCGGGGACCTGGCCAAGGCGTATAAATATTTTTTAGCCTGCCTCTACACGGACATTCATAATCTATACAACAATACCGGGCGCGGGATACACGGGGCGTCCTTGGGAGCCACTTGGCAGGTGGTGGTCAATGGTTTTGCGGGCATGCGGATTTCCGATGACGGGCTTTCCTTTCATCCGCGGATTCCCCGGTCCATCGGCACCGTCTCCTTTGTCATCCGGTGGCGCCAAGCGCCCCTGCGCGTATGCGCCCAGGCACGCCGCATTTCATTGTTGTATGACGCTCCGGCCCGCTTGCAGGCGGCGGTTGCCGTTGGCGATACCAAAGTTTTACTGCAAGGCGGGGAGCAGATCGTTCTTGAGAAGGGAAGGTCGGAGGCATGGCGGATCAAAGAGTGAAGGTAGCACACCTGCATTGGGGATTCCCGCCAACCATCGGCGGGGTGGAGACGCATCTTTCCATCCTGTTGCCGGAACTGGTCAAACGCGGACATCCGCAATGGATGCTCACGGCGGCGATTCCCGAGGCGCCGGAGCGGTACTGTTATCATGGCGTGGAGGTGGTCCGCCGCCCCTTCATGGAATTAAAACGCATCAGCGCGGACCACAGTTCTATTCCAAAAGAGGAAGTGGAGCAAGGCCTGCGGGCCTTTTTGGATGAAGCCGGGCCGGATGTCATCCATGCGCATAACCTTCATTATTTTACCCGCCAGCATGCCGAGGTCTTGGCTGCCGAAGCAAAGCGCCGGAGCGTGCCGCTGATTTTAACCGCGCACAACATCTGGAACGAAATCATTTTCGTGGACTTGACGGCGTGTTTTCCCTGGGACCACATGATAGCCGTCAGCCATTTCATTAAAAGGGAGATCGCCGGTTTTGGCGTGGATGAAGGCAGGATCACGGTTATCCACCACGGCATAGACACCGACACCTTTCAAGCGCGCACGGACCTGGAATCCCTGTACCGGAAGTATCCCCGCCTGCGTAACCGGCGGGTTTTGCTGCATCCGGCCAGGATTTCGCTGGGCAAAGGCGGCGACATCAGCCTCAAGGCCGTCCACATCATCCGGAAGTATATTCCGGAGGTGATGCTGGTTTTGGCCGGCGCGGGCAATATTATTGACTGGGACCGCCGCCAGGAAGGCGATATGGAGTATTTTAGCAGGCTGGTCCATATCCTGGGATTGCAGGACCATGTTTATCTGGACGCCTTTGCCATCGAGCAAATGGCGGAACTGTACAATCTCGCGGAGGTGTGCATCTATCCCTCGTCTTCCCTCGAACCCTTTGGCCTGACCATGCTGGAGGCCCAGGCTTCGGAAAAACCCATGGTCGTGTCACGCGTGGGAGGCATGCCTGAGATCATCCACGACGGCATCAACGGCTATGTGGTCAATGTCCGTGATCATGAAACGCTGGCGCAGCGTGTGGTCATGCTCATGCAGGATGAGGCCCTGCGTTTGCGGCTGGGCCGGGTGGGAAGGAAAAACGTCTTGCGCCATTTCAACAAGGAAATCATGACCGAGGAAACGTTGGCGGTGTATCGTCAGGTTTTGGATGGGAAAAGCAAAAGGTCAGGTGGCAATACGGGCTGAGACGCATCAAGCGTAATTTTAAAAAAGAGGTGAGACCATGAAAGGACAGAAGAAACAGGTGGTGGTGATGCTGGTTGCTTTGCTGGGCTGGGGCTCGGCACCGGTTCTGGCCAAAACCGGAGGAACAATCCTGCAAGATGAAAGAATGAATCTGGGTGTCTGGTTGGGGTATACCAGCGTTTTTATGGATGGCTTGAATGAAGAACTCAATGATTTTCAGGAGGATTACCTTCGCCCTTTGGGCTATATCGACTCCAGGCGTCTCCAGCAAGCGGGCGGGGCATTGAAAGCGGACATTACTTTTGATTTTGCAGTTAGCAAAGACATTACGGTCGGACCCCGTTTTGGTGTGCTTTCCATGTTTCCCGCGGAAGTGTATGGACGGCGGGTGGGGGCCAATTATATCTACGAGTGGACATCCACCGTCGGCGCCACTTTGTTGACCCTGGCGGGAGGTCTGGCCTACACACCCTGGCGGGCGGAAACCGAGTTTTCCATAAGCCTGGGTGCGGATATGGGGTTGGCCCTTGGATATGGCAACTGGAAATCCGAGTATGAAACGGATAATCCCGGATGGCCCATGAATCTTTACAATTATGACATTCCTTTTGCCGGCAATTGTTTGTATCTCAACATGTATGCCACGGCCAATTATGATTTGGATGCGGACAAGACAATTTATGTGCTTTTAGGCTACCGCATTGCGGACATGGATTCTGTTATCATGACCAAGAGTATTGCGGATACCGAACCCTTTGGCCCAATCATCAACGGTGATCCTTTTGAGGGAATCGATCAGGATCCCCTGGCTTTTGATTTCAGCGGATTTGAGATCGGCGCCGGCATACGTATGTATTTTTAGTCGTCTTTAAAATCCCCGGGGGAAAGACCGGGAAGATGCATTGTAAGGGGCAGGCATCCGTAGGCATGGAGTACGGACGCGCCGTGCCGGGCTTGTTGCCGTCAATCCCAACGGACGATGAAATGGCAGCGCTTGCCCCCCTGGAACAGGCATTCCTGGTGTTCTACCCGGATGTTGCTGGCGCCGGCCATTTGCAGGCCTTTTATTCCCCAACCGATGATGCCGGCACACAGGGCTTCGCCGTACGGTTCCCCATCTTTGATGTAGAATTCTATGGACCGGCGCGTGTTTGAAATCATGACCACTTCTCCGTGGTCTGCATAATAACTGTAGATTTGCGGCACGGAATTGGCGATATAGGAGGGGAGACCCAGGGAGATGAGAAATTTTAAAAAAGTATTGATGTTCTGTTCGGCAATGTCCATCACTAAATCACTGTAATACTGGCTCTTGCCCTGCCCCCAAAATTCCTTGATGGCGTCATAGAGTGTGCGGAGAATGGCGGCCGGGACGCGGCTGTCCCTGGAAAGCTGGTGGCAGACAAATATCTGTTCATCCGGGGCAAGACGATCCACAAGTTGCTGGCGGGCTTGGGCACCGTGACGTTTGGCGATGTTTTCCAAAATACCCTGAACCAGCGCGCCTTTAACAGTGGCAGCGGCCATTTCGCACCTCGGCGGACATTTTGCATATTATAAAAGAACAACACGATTATGTCATCCCGATTATTGATGCCCGAATGAAAACCGCCATTGTTGCAGATGACAGGTGCAACGGCTTGATATGCCTTGCGGGGCAGGAAAAATAGCCGTGAAAAGTCACGGGCTTCCGGTCAAAATGACGGGAGCAAAAGGCGCTTGTGTATTATCAGGCAATGGTTTGCTCCCCGGAATGTTTTTATCCGGGGCCAGGACCGGGGAAAAACACATGAAAAAAAGGGGACGGAAATAAAAAATGCAGTTCCGTCCCCCGGCTTTTTTTATTTTAAAAATTGATCTACAAATTGGCAGTGGAAAAAAAGCTCCGCTTTATTCTTCGGATTCCTCGCCCTCTTCGTCAGTTTCCCCGGATTCTTCGCCTTCCATGGAGCCTTCATCATCGCCTTCTTCATCCATGCTTGCACCGCCCTCATCCACTTGGCCGTCTTCGGCCTTGACATCCTTATTGGGCGTGGAGCCAAAGGCCCCGGCATTGATGCCCGTGCCGGCGATTAAAACCAGAAGACCTAAAAGAATCATTAT